>JBDLJO010000001.1:0-59369 GCA_039714275.1 Chloroflexota bacterium
AAGTAACTTGTGGAAAAATGAACCAAATCAATATGGTCCGTCTTGGAAAGAGATTGCTGATTTTGTGCGAAATCGGGATCAATATCTTTGCAAAGTTTGTGGAAATCCCCAAACTGAAACGACTCATCATGTGCATCATATAAAACCCTTTCGTGCTTTTGATTCAATCCAAGATGCAAACGATACCGAGAATCTGATCACCCTTTGTCCGAGTTGTCACCGTCGCGCGGAACGCGTTGTTCGGATTCGTAGCGGATTAGCCGGAGCAGCCTACACTTTAGGGCATATAGCTCCACTATTTTTAATGTGCGATACTCGCGATCTAGGCGTTTTTTCTGACCCTCAATTTATCCTCGGCGATAGACAGCCAACCATCGTCATTTACGAAATGATTCCTGCGGGCATCGGATTTGCCCAACGTCTTTTTGAGCGTAGCGATGAACTAATAAAAAGTGCATTCGAATTGGTTTCAAAATGCATCTGCTCTGATGGCTGTCCATCATGCATTGGTCCTGGAGGGGAACAGGGTTCAGGATCTAAAAAAGAAGTTTTAGCTATATTTAATTCAATTCAATTTGGGGAAAAGTAGATTAAATTCACAACAATCAACACTAACATCTATTCTTTAGTTAGCATTTGATGTTTAATTGGACACTTGATTAAAAATACATAATTACTATTCTAGGCTACCATTCATCAAAGTCATCATTTCCAATTGCATCAGCTTCATCATCCCATTCATCAAAACCATCGAGATCATCGTCATCCCAGACACTTTCTTCAGCATCACCAAGCTGCCTAAATGTAAGACACCCCTCATCGGGATCAATTTTCACGCTTGAGGTGCTGCAAAAATTATCTTCAAGATGTATACACCCAAGGTAAAGACAATGGATTTTAGGCATAATTCTTTACTCTCCTTTACTCTTTACTTGAGCGCCTTAATTATCAATTAGATTCTTAATTGATAAAATTAGAAGCAATACCAATACAATAGCCGAAAGAACACAATATGGACAAATGGCGTGCAAAATAGCGACTTCGACATATGTTAGATAAGCTGAATATAACACACCGGCAAGGCTAATTCCAAATACAAATAAAGGTGCATTTTCGCGCCAAAACTCTGTTCGAAGCTCCATTAGTAGAAAGATTATGATCATCAGGTATGCACCAACCCCAAAAAGGGCAATAGGGATACCCGCAATTTCTGCATAAGGACTAGAATTTACACTTTCGCAATCTCCAATGTTCCCACAAGCTGCTGTAGCATTCGCAAGTTTTAGCCAAGATAAATAAATAGAATCAAGTAATCCGACAAAAGCAATAATCGCGAATGTCCAACGAAATTTATTTTTTTTCACTAATGATGCCATTTAAAGATCAGTTCCTCCATAACGCGTATCCTGCTCTTCAGCAAAAAACCAAGCGTCAACCTTGGAGCCCTCAGGCAAGTAAGTAACACCAGCAGGAATAATTAGTAATGTGTTGGCCTGGACAAGAGAGTGTAGATTACCTGAGCCTTGATGTCCTGTCAAGTGAGCTGTCCAGGCGGAATTATTACTTTTGGCATTTGCTCGCAAATACGATTCCCTTCCATCTGAATGAATCGGATCAAGAAGTTGAACTTTCCGTACAACGCGTTGGATAGGAGACTTCATCAACATCTTGCGCAATATCGGTTTTACAAAAATTTGAAAACTGACGTAAGCTGAGACAGGATTTCCCGGCAAACCAATAAAAGGTACATCTCGATAATGACCAAAAACAAGTGGTTTTCCAGGTCGCATATTAACTCTCCATAACCTTAATTCACCCTCTGTTTCTAGTAAAGCTCGGATAAAATCATATGCACCAACACTAATCCCCCCAGTGGTAATAAATAAATCAATACCATTAGCAATACTTTTGTCTAAATATGCTTTTATATATTCAGGATTATCGGCAACAATCCCAAAATCAAGAGATTCGGCACCACAGTCTTTAATTAAAGCCTTCAGCATATGCGAATTTGACTCATATACTTTCCCTGGATCAAGAGGATCTCCAGGCGTAATCAATTCATCACCGGGAGTGATAACTCCGATCCTCGGCCGGCGAATAACAGGAACTTCAGCCACACCCAACATAGCCAGCATCCCTAAATCCTGCGGTCGTATATTTTGACAAGACGCAAACACTTCGTCACCAACGTTAATATCCTGCCCTTTTGGGCGGATATTAGCCCCCGGGATAATTTTTTGCATTACCTTTACCTGTTTGGGTAATGGAGTCCCTGCCAATCGCTCCCCGTAATCCGTATTTTCAACCATGACAACTGCATCGGCACCAGCCGGCATCATAGCACCGGTCATGATTCGAATTGCTTCTCCAGGTTCTAAACTATGCCATTTTGAATCCCCCGCAGGAATATCGGCAACCACATCCAAAGTTATCGGAGAATTTACACTCGCCGTTTTAACATCAGCTGAACGGATCGCAAAGCCATCTACACTGGAAGCATCAAAGGGAGGCAATGACAATTCGGAATATATAGGATTAGCTAAAGTGCGTCTAGCTGCTTCCCTCAAATTGACATATTGCATATCCAAAGCTGTAAAATACCCTAATATATAATTAACAGCTTTTGTTACAGGTGTTAAATTAGACAATTCTATTTCCTAAAAGAATGGGATTAACCAGCTCGCATTCGACACGCATCAACGACATTTGGAAGATGTTTAACTCGGCTAAGCACACGGCTTAAGTGACTCACATCGCGCACTTCTAAGGTTAGATTAAATTCAGCAATATTTTCGCTATTAATATCAACACGCACAGTCTCAATCCCTGCACCTTCATCGGAAATGAGGGTAGAAATATCACGCATTAATCCATCGCGATCGTAAGCATTAACGCGAATTGGAACGCTAAAAACATTTTTTGGCACTCCCCATGACACTTGTACCAATCGTTCTTTTTCTTTGATAGTGAGTACATTTGGGCAATCACGACGGTGAACTGTTGCACCACGACCACGGGTAATATAACCAACAATTTCATCCCCAGGTGCAGGATTGCAGCAGCGAGCGGTGCGCGTAAGTAAACCTTTTAGGCCCCGTACCTTTACGCCATCAGTGGTATCTTGATCTAACTTACTACTTAATTCTTCTGGCGTTGGAAATTTAAAATCTTCTTCTTCAATCTTAGCCGTGGTGATTAAAGCATTTGTAACTCGCATAAGTGATAGATCACCGCAGCCGAGGGCTTCTGATAAATCATCAAGATTTCTAAAATTCAACGAACGCGCCAATTGCTCTAAATTAATATCAGTCAAACCAAGCTGGCGCATTTCTCGCTCTATAATATCTCGTCCATTTTTTATGTTTTGATCGCGATCTTGTTGTTTATACCAACGTCGAATTTTGGCGCGCGATCTTTGTGACTTAATCATTCCCAAATGAGGATTTAGCCAATCACGACTAGGCCCGCCGCGTTTTGATGTCAGTATTTCTACTTGATCACCGGTTTTTAGCACGGTATCCAAGGAAACAAGTTTGCCCCCAATTTTCGCTCCTCGACATCGATGGCCCACTTCAGTATGCACATTGTATGCAAAATCGATCGGGGTTGCTCCCGTAGGTAAATCAATGATGTCACCGTTTGGCGTGAACACATACACCCTGTCCCCAAAAACATCTGATTTCATGCTGTCAACGAACTCTTGAGCATCGTCAACATCCTGGCGCCATTCCATCAGACTTCGCAAATATTCTATGCGTCTTTCAAAATCTTGATCACGCGAACCACCTTCTTTATAGCGCCAATGTGCGGCAATACCATATTCTGAGTTCTGATGCATTTCAGGAGTACGAATTTGAATTTCAAGGGTTTTCCCATCATCATAGACGACAGCAGTGTGTAAACTACGATAGAAATTTTCTTTGGGGGCAGCAATATAATCATCGAAAGAACCCGGAATAGGTCGCCATTGTTGGTGAATTTCGCCTAACGCTAAATAACAATCCCCATTTTCCGGCACAATCAAACGAACACCACGTACATCATAAACCATTTCAAAAGGAACCCCTTTGCGCATCATTTTCTTGTAAATAGAGAAGATATGCTTGGGCCTACCTGATATTTCAATTTTTTCAATTCCAGCCTGAGTGAGGATGCCCAGCAAATGCTTTTTAATTTTCGACAATTGAACATTGCGCTCTGAGCGACGTGTATCCAATTTTGCTGCAATTTCTTTGTAAATGTCCGGTTGTAAATAACGAAAAGCCTGATCTTCTAATTCCCATTTCATTTGCCAGATTCCAAGACGACTGGCCAAAGGAGCAAAAATATCCATGGTTTCTTGTGCAATACGCAATTGCTTATGAGGAGGCATGTGGCTTAGCGTGCTCATATTATGGAGACGATCTGCTAATTTAATTAGCACAACTTGAGGGTCGTCAGCCATAGCCAAGAAAGTTTTACGCAAAGTTTCAGATGCCAATGATATCTTAGCTTCCCGTATTCGTTGACCACTTTTCTTTGTAGATATTTCCCCGTTTAGTCCATCATCATTGACAATATCGCCCCGGGATACTCGTGGTAATGACGTCAATTTTGTTACAGCATCAACTAATTTTCCTATTTCAATACCAAAATCACGGTTAATATCATCTAATGTAATTTTGGTATCCTCAACCGTGTCATGAAGCAATCCAGCTGCAACAATTGATGGCGGCACATGCATTTCTGCAAGAATTTTTGCGACGGCAATACAATGCGTGAAATAAGGTTCTCCCGAAACTCGTTTTTGGTTTTTGTGTGCTTTCGATCCTGTCTCAAAAGCACGGGAAATAAGCTCTCTATCTACTTGAGAATAGGACGTAGGAAGATGTTCCAAAAATGCTTTTGATGTAAGTTCATAAGCCATTAGCAAAGTATAACCATTGAAAAATATTGGCGCAAGGGTAAGCACAATTGATGATATTAATTTCCTGCACTTAATTGTATCTAAGAACTGTGATTCTAATTATTTTCCATAAATAAATATTTATGAATGAATCACAATACTTTATTCTAGGTCTTCACCCAAATATTTTTCCTAAATTTTCATTGTCTTTATTATGTTATCTCGGTCAAAATAAGAAGAGATATTTCAGCAAATTAAATCAAATTCACCTCGACGCAAAAACATTTTCTGATACACTAGTGTCAGAATTATTTATATTGAAATTTATTTAGTAAGTATGTAATTTTATGCAACAATCATCTATTCCTGTCCCAATTAAAAAAATCCTCATTGTTGAAGATAACAAAGATGTTAGGAATGGCATTTCACAATATCTTAAAATTGAAAAGTATATTGTGTTGCAAGCAAGCAATGGTGTAGATGCACTAAAAGTCCTCGAAACTTTCACGCCCGATATTATTGTTTCCGACATAAATATGCCGCGCATGGACGGTATAGAACTTTATAAAGCTGTCCGCCAAAACCATCAATGGATAACGATTCCTTTTTTATTTTTAACTGCAGATAATTCTCCGCAAAGCATTCGACTTGGACGCGAGTTGGGGGTTGAAGATTACCTGACTAAACCTATCCGCCCTAAGGATTTAGTAAATACTATCAGCGCTCGATTACTGCGCTCTGCCGAAGTGGAGGTTGCACACATAGGCTTAGCATACCTCGAAACTGTAAAAGTGCTAGCTAATGCTATTGAAGGACGCGATAAGTACACCCGCGGGCACGTTGACCGTGTCACGCATTATGCACTCGGCACAGCAGAAGAATTGCATTGGACTCCAAGCCAAATCCGCACTCTCGAATTTGGTGCTCGCTTACATGATATTGGAAAAGTAATTATTCCCGATAGTATTCTTAACAAAAAATCTAAATTGACTTCGGAAGAATGGGAGTTAATGAAGCAGCACCCAGTTGAGGGTGTAAAAATACTTGAGGGCATAACCCATTTGCAAAAAACGAGGCCCTACATTCTCTACCACCATGAACGTTGGGATGGTAGTGGATACCCGCATGGTTTAAAAGGACAAGACATCCCTATAGAGGCAAGACTTCTAGCAATTGCAGATGTTTACGATGCTCTGACAACTGCACGCCCCTATCACCCCCCTCGTCCTTATTCAGAAGTAATAAAATACTTAACGCTAAGTGCTGGCACACACTTTGATCCTGAATTAGTCCCGATTTTCATAAAAGTCATAAAAAGAAATCCACCATCAAGTATCTAATCCATAATCATTATTATCAATTGATGCTTGATATATAACTATTTATCCCTTTCAATATTATTTTCGGTATTTAAGGTAACGCTTTCCTCCATTCCTCAATATCAGGTTGTTTCTTGCATTTATAGCCAATTTTTTGTATTTAATACCTACAATTCTATGATATATAAATATGACATAAAACAGAATCTAATTTGCCTATGCGCATTTCTTCTGTTCGTTTGATGCGAATTAATACTTTTCTTCTATTCAAAATCGGTTATTAGCAAAATAATTAGGTGTTTACAGAAATATCATCTCGCAAGTAAAGCATTTTTACTGCTGGACGACTACGAAACCATAACCAAATTGTTTGAATTGATGAGCCTAATACTATGGCTCCTAACCCGACATATAGACCAGTTATCGTTTGTTGGCCAACTCCGATCAAAAGTAATGAACTGGTTGTAACCAAGAAAATACTAACGGCTTCTGGAATTGCGCTTGTTATCTTGCTGTGTAGAATAACGCCCTGATACCAACTTTGAAATGCAGTTAATCCCGGCATTAACAACCCTATCCACAATCCATTTTTTGCAAAAATGACCAGCATAGGATCAAGTGCTGAAATATCTCTAAGCCAAAATTCGGCCGCTGGGGATATTAAAAATAATAGTAAGAGAAAGGTTGAAAACCCGGCCAATACCGTTGTAAATCTTCGCAAGCTTAATGTTGATCCTAAATCATCAAGGTGAGCAACAACAACCTCGTTAAATGCAACCCCCATACTTCGCAATGTAAAAATCAAACCTGAAACAATTGGCCAAACTGCCAGGGATTCCAAGGCTCTCGGCATGCGACTCAATGCCGCGCTTCCAATAGGTTGCATCAATAATGTTAACAGCGAAGTTAATATCAATGGGCCATAAAATTTTGCAAAAACACCATATGTCAAAGCAGGCTCGACAACTGGCGCTGTTTTTAATTGATTGTTAATTACAGGACGAACACGGAAACTAGTATAGAGTGCTTCAGTAACGACACCTGCGGCTACAGCGCTTGTAGCTACAATTATTCCTGGAATTTCTTGCACAATTAGTCCACCAATAAGTACACTTGCATCAACACTTAACCTGATCCCCGTACCAATGCCAATTGCTCCAGAGTGCCCAAAACGAATCATGATTCCTTGATTAAAACGTCGACTAGCTATCGCCCAAGTCCAGGGAGTCATGATCTTCAATCCAATTCGGGCGGGTTCAATAATTTCGTGTGGCACTCCGATAATATCCCGAACAACTATATAATAAATTGGCGTAAAAGCAACCACGATATGCAAAATTGTAAGCAAAGTACCTGAAAGCAGCATATACTGTCTTAACTTTTTATAAGATGCCCAATCTTTGGATAACGTTGTGGATGCTGCCAAAAGCATGATTACAGGCGCCTCAATTAACAAGGCCAAAGGAAATACAACGCCCCCATATGCCGCCAAATTAATTTTAGGGTTCTCAAGTCGTGCCACGAAAGCACTCAACACTGGCATTTCGAGACCCATTAAAATCCAACTGGCCGCTAAAGGCCACCAGGTCCTTAATATTTGAATAAAAGTAACCCGTTTTTTCTCAACCATGCTTTTCAAATCTCTCTAATTTCTGAGTTCTTTGGAAGTAATAATATCCCGGGAATTGCAAAAATTGAGAGTGCCGCACTCCAATAAAAGGCTGTTTGCAAACCAATTTTATCGCCAGCTATACCAACGAGGACCATAGCCAAAGAACGAAGCAAAAATGAAATTGAAAGAAATAGGCCGTTACCTACTGCCCGATTACGTGGAAAATGATCCTGAATTAATGCAAGAAATACAGGTCCCGTTGATAAACTAGTAAAGCCCAAAGCTAGCAACAAAACTACTAATAGCCATCCAGAAACTTTCAGGAATACAAGCATCAATAAGGGGGAAATAATGCTAACAAACAGCAGCATTGGTTTCCTCCCTAAGCGATCACTTAGTGTTCCGCTCAGTAAGGCTCCACCAACTCCAGCAAACTCTAATATTGAAAGAGATGCCCCACCCAGCAATAAACTAGCTCCATTCATACTCATAAAGGTTGGTAAATATGTTGTCATACTTACTACCATAAAATTCCGAAAAAAAACCACCCAAATCAACGGCAAAAATAATGACCGCACCTTCGGAAGCACGCTTTGAAGACTTCCTGTTTTCTGCGAGCTAGCAGGAATGTTTTTTAATCTCCAAAATAAGATTGCGGAAGCCGTCCAACCGAGCAGAGAATTTCTATATAGGCCATCTAAGCCCCATATAGAAACAGACCAAACAGCAAATATTGGTCCAACTGTTCGTCCTAATTCACCTCCTGCCATGAACCAACTCATTCCCCTCCCAATACGTTTGCCAGACAAGCGACCAACCATCGCTGGAGCAGGAGCATGAAAAACCGCAACACTAATTCCCGTTACAATTAACAACAATACTAAACTATAATAATTGGGAGCTAATCCCATCCAGCTAATAAGTGTGCCGGTCACTGCAGGAGCAAAGATAACAAAGTAACGTATGCTGAATTTGTCGGCTAAATGCCCAATAAAGGGATTTAGAATTGCTGGGATTTGCATGAAAGCACTAAGTGAGCCCGCCATAGTTAAAGTTAACGACAATTTTTCAATAATTAACGGTAATAACGGCGCCACAAAAGCCGAATACACATCATGGATGAAATGCCCACCAACAATTGTAGCGACTTGCTCAGTTTGGAAATTGTCTGATTGGTGCGTTGTTCTAAAGGTTTTTTCCATTTTTATATTGTATCCCTTTTGTTAAGGTAGATAAATATATCATAAATCAGGTCTGCTGGGAAAAAACCTATTTCTGAAAGCGGCCCGATTTAATAAATCGTAGGAACAAATATATTGGATAGTGGAAACAAAAAATTGTTTTCTCAAATTTAAGAGCTATAATTACTTAGTCATCACCATTGAATTTCAAGTAAGAACTGGTGAATTTGGGCAAGCAGGTTTTTTCCTGATTGGAAAATCTCCTCAACAGCAATGGAGGATGTATTTCTTACCCTACGCTCTCGAAAGGAGATGTATTACACAGATTTTATTTACCTCTTTATTATTAGCTAATTTAAAACAAACCCGCATTGGTAATGCCTAAATCTAAAATATAAGATATTTTATCCTTACTCAGATAAACTTTTTAATGTCAATAACAATAACTCGCACAAAAATAATAGTTCCTCGCCGCCGCGCTGATCTATTATCACGTAAACGCCTGATAGCGATGTTTGATGATCTGTTAGATTACAAACTTCTTTTGATTGCTGCCCCCGCGGGTTATGGCAAGACATCTCTGCTAGTTGACTGGACACATCAGGGAGATATACCCGTCTGTTGGTATGCTTTAGATTCCGTCGATCAAGATGTTCACAGATTTATAAACTATTTTATCGCTGCAATCTCCGAAATATTCCCATCATTTGGTAAACAATCGCAAGCGGTTCTCCAGAACCAAAAACGTGGGGAACTTGATCTAGATAATATCGTAACTGCAATTGTCAATGATGCGTATGAATATATCAAAGAACATTTTGTTTTTGTGCTGGATGATTTTCACACAGTTGATTGTATTGATGATATCAACTATTTTGTGAATAATATCATCGAAGAATTTGATGAAAACTGTCATTTAATCATCTCATCTCGGACTTTGGGTTCATTACCAAACCTGCCTCTAATGGTTGGTCGATCCATGGTAAAGGGGTTGAGTTTTGATGAACTAGCATTCCAACCCAACGAAATTCAAGCATTGATCAACCAGAATTATCAGCGATTAATATCTGAAGATGAGGCTGCAAAGCTTGAATTACAAACCGAAGGTTGGATTACCGGATTACTACTGTCGGCCGAAACTCTTTGGGATGGCATGGAGGACCGATCTAGATTAGCTAATGCATCAGGAATAGGCCTTTATGATTATTTAGCTCAGCAAGTATTAGATCAACAACCGGAGTTAATAAGGGACTTCTTACTTAAAACATCTTTACTTGAGGAATTTGATGCAGACCTTTGTGAAGCTGTATTTAACAGCCCCCCTGAAGGAACCCAGTGGAACAATTTAATTGGGGAAGTACTACAAAACAATCTCTTTGTTTTACCCGTTGAGAACCAAAATACGTGGCTTCGCTACCATCATTTATTTCGTGATTTTTTACAAGCAAAAATCACACAAACTGCTCCTGATGAAGCAAAGAGAATTCTACAAAAACTAGCTGATGTTTTTTCCAAGAGGTTTATGTGGGAAAAAGCATATGAAATATATCAACGCATTGATGATAAACAGGGAGTACTTCATCTAATAGAAAAAGCCGGTACCCCAATGCTAAAGAATGGCCGCGTAGTCACACTTGAAAAATGGTTAAACGCGTCATCGGTTGATAATCTCAACACTAATCCGTCACTACTTTCTCTTCAGGGCATCGTAAACTTCTTTTATGGGGACGTAGAACAAGGCATTATTAATTTAAACCAGGCTGAAGTTATATTTCGGGACACAAAAAATCTTCTACCATTGGCCCTAACATTGGTTAGGCGAGCAACTGGGCAGCGTTTTCTAGGTAATTATCAAAAATCTCTTGCCGATATTGATGAAACACTATCTATTCTAGACAGTATAGAAAAGTCCCATAATATTGAGGACATTCAAGCTGAAGCATCCAGGATAAAAGGTTTGTGTCTTTATAGTATTGGGCAATTAGATACTTGTGTAGATTTCCTAGAAAAAGCTTTTAGCATATATTCTTTTTTGGAAGATGAGCACAATAAAGCATTGCTCCATCTTGATTTGGGTCTTGTCTACATGAGACAAGGTCATTTTTCCAGTTCTCTATCCCATTACGAAGATGCTCTTTCTCATTGGCGCAAAACCGGAAATATTGTCAGGCAGTCTAATTTACTAAATAATTTAGGGGTCTATTATCATCTTCGCGGCCAATATACAAAAGCGGGAGAACATCTACATAAAGCCTTATCCCTGGCCCAAAAAAGCGGTAACACCCGCATCGAATCCTATTCGCTAACCAGCCTAGGGGATATTTATACGGATTTAGAAGTTTTCGATGCGGCTCAAGAATCTTACAGACAAGCAAAAGAAATCAGCACTCGTATTGATAATCGCTTTCTGCAACTTTATATCAATCTTGCTGAGACAATACTCGGTTGTAAGCTAAAAGATTTTACTCAAGCAGCAAATTTCCTTGAAATTGCTAAAACTTTCATCAAAGAAAAAACGTCTGACTTTGAGATTGGATTAATTCAATTAACATCCGGGATATTAAGTTTGGCTGAAGGAAAATCTGCCGAAGCGCTACCAATGCTTATCAAATCTTTGAGTCAATTTTCTAGCGGTGGACAGCCAACAGAGATAATTCGCAATCACGTCGCATTGGCTAGAGCCCATTTCGCTCAAGGCGACAGACAATCAAGTTTTTCACATTTAGATCAGGCCATTACAATAGGAAATAACCAAGAAAATGCGCACACATTAATAATTGCCAGCAGAGATGCAAAAGAGCTGATTGAACATGCCCGAGCTTCATCCAAATTAGCATACTCATCCACGCAAATTCAGGCACAAGTAGCAAAATTTGAAAAAAAAATACCAATATGGCGACGAGAATTAAGACAGCTTGATTTCAAAGGCAATATTAAACAACACGCCAAACTAAACATAATCACATTAGGAACAACCCAAATATCGATTTCAGCTAAACCTGTCACCGTTCCAGAATGGAGCAATCAGAAAACTGTCAGGGAGCTTTTCTTTCTTTTACTAGCAAATCCCAAGGGGCTTTCGAAAGAAACTATTGGGCTTCATTTTTGGCCAGACAGCACACCACGCCAATTGAAAACGCAATTTAAAAATGCACTTTATCGTTTACGACGAGCACTGGGTAAAGATGTAATCCTTTTCAATGAACATGAAGATATCTATCACTTTAATCGTACCCAAGATTATGAATACGATGTCGAATCTTTTTTCAATTTCATTAACCAAGGGGAGAATGCTACATCCCAGGAAGACAAAATTGCATCTTTTCACGCTGCAATAAATATCTATGGAGGTGTTTATTTGCCGGATATTGATAATTCATGGATTGATTTGGCAAGAGAACAATATTCTCAGGCATTTTTAAAACTTGAACTAACATTAGCCAAATATTCCTTAGATACTGGTGATCCCGAAACTGCGTTAACCCAATGCCATAACATTCTCCAAGACGATTCTTGCTCTGAAGAGGCCCATCGCTTAGCGATGCAAGCTCACTCTGCTCTCGGTAATCAGGCCAATCTTGTACGACAATTCGAAATCTGCAAAAATTCTTTGGATCATGAATTGGGGGTCATGCCATCATCACATACAGAGAAACTTTACAAGAAATTAATCAAACAAAACTAGCTTACTCGTTAGATATTTTCCTCTAAATTTCAATCTTTTTAAAATATTTTTGTAATATTTGTGTGATTTTTTAGGATTAAGAGCCCCCTTAAGAGCCTAAAAGATGTCATAATTAGGACAATATATGGATAAACAATAATTTTTTTTCCAAAGGAGAAAACAATGATTAATCGTATTATTAAACTGTCTCAATTTTCTAGATTTCTAGATCGCCAATATCTTCGACCTGCCCTTCTGCTGCTATATTTGGCACTCCTAGTTCTTGGCGTTGGCGCACCAGGTGCCAGCGGTGATTTTGGTCTTTAGGACTTGATCTTACTTTTAGCCATTTTTGTTGGTGTTGCAGCTGGTATAGCCAGATCATGGATTGGAGACCAACCCTATTCTCCACCCGCATTTCAGGTAGTTTGGTTGCTGCTGATTGCAACATTTCCTCAAATTCTTGTTTTTCATCTGCCATACACTTCGAAATTGATCCCCAACCAATTTGCGCCAACGATTCTGGTCGGATCCCAAATCCTACTCCTAATATTCGTTTGGTTCAATCGTCATCTTCCCGGCATGGCCATTTTAGGGATCGGTCTCATTGCTAACTTTCTTGTAATTAGCATAAATGGAGGACTAATGCCAATCAGTCCTGAAACCATTCAACAACTTCTACCCAAAGCTACAATTAATTCTTCACTTTTTTATACCCGCTTAGGGTCAAGCAAAGATATCTTACTTCCAATTTCAGAAACTAAAATGTGGTGGTTTTCAGATCGTTTTCTATTACCTTCCCAGTTTCCTTTCGGTGCAGCATTCAGCTTTGGTGATATTTTCGTAGCCATCGGTACATTTTGGATGCTTTGGTCACAAGGAAAACCACTTATACAACCACAAATTTCATAAAGGAGCTTTATCACATGAACGCCTTTACATCCACAGCTATGATGTCTCCATATCCATATCAAAACAAAATGCATGATATCCCGAATGGAAGAGATTTAAGCCGGTTGCTTACTGCAGCAGTAGTTAATAAAACCTTCCGAATGAAATTGTTAGCGGATCCAAAAAGCGCTTTACTGGCTGGTTACAATGGAGAACCGTTCTCACTAAAAAATGAAGATAAAGATCTGATTTTATCAATTCGTGCATCATCATTATCAGAATTTGCTGCACAATTATCAAATCACAAGCATCAAAATCAAGACCTTTAACTTTTATTGATCAACCCAAATAACATTAAATACCTTTAACAATTAATTTCTTTGAAAAACACCAATTGGTGGATCAATGGATTGTGTACCCAATAACGCTGCAAATATTCTCTGGGCTCTAAATACTAAAGGCATTTTAACATTGTTTGAAGGGAGCACTTTAGACGGCTTTCAGTTTGGCACCTCTAATTTCGTAGGACGCCCGATGATCGATGTGTTTGAAAATCATCCTTCAATTATTGATATAGTTAGACGCGGACTGGAGGGTGAAAGCATTGTGTCACAGGTGATTCTTTCCAATTTGCAATTATCAATCCAATGTTTTCCTCTTCTCGACACGAAAGGTAATATCTCCAGCCTAGTTGGGATATTCAATAATTTAAAAAAGGAAAAAACTGCAACCGATGAACAAAAGTCTCTAAAAACGATGCTGGCTACCTTACGTGGCGCTCCTAATCGCAAGCAATTGCTATTAACTATCATGGAACAAGTCACAAATTTATTTAGCGCAGAAGGTGTTGCAATAGCTGTCTTTTTCCCTGAAGAAGTAGAAGCAACTATTAATGCCACATCAGAGAAATGGAAATTAATGGCCAAGAAAAATTTTTCTGATAATTTTCAGAGTTATCTGTTTCAAGATGCACAAACAACATTTCAAAAAAACGATTTTGCTATTAAATCTAGTATTTACGATAACCATACTGTAATTGAAATACCTCTGTTGGCTCAAACGAAACAAATAGGTGTTTTTTGGATTGCAAATAAAAGCTCTTTATCAAAAAATAAAATCCGATTGGCAATGTCAATCGCAGAAATTATAGTAATTGGACTATATAACAGATATTAAGGAAGCTTCTTAGATTCAAATCAAGTAGCATACTCTAAATCCAGAACAGCATAAAACAAAGATTCAATCACTGCAAGAATGGATTTTTTCGCAGTCACAATAGTAAATTATAGGGGGAAATTTATTTAAATCATTTTCACTAATCCAAATTATTAAGATCAATATTTTTCCATGTCCAAGATTGAGGGGGTATAATTTCCCAATGAGTCATATTATCATTTAAAAAACTTTTAATTAATTTAAGCGCACTATAGACTCTAGATTCCAGCAACTTACTTCATATTGTTGTTTACTAGGATGCTTATTGAACATCTCTCATATTCCACATGGAAAGCATTGAAATATTCCTATTTTATTGATGCCAATGTCACTATTTTGAAATTGACTGTGGTTATATTCCTAAATGGATTTCACCAACCAAAATGATCAATACAAGGAGAACAAATGATTAGCAAAGAAAAGGTTGATTTCAATCTCGTTGTAGGCATAGAATTCATGCTCACTATTGAAGGTGATTTTATTGATATGCCCATAGATCTCAACACGCTCGAATACTTACACGGACACAACAATATTATCCCGGGCCTGGAACGCGAGCTTAGAGGTATGGTAGTGGGAGAAAGTAAAATCGTAGTTGTATCACCTAAAGATGGTTACGGTGATTATGATTCAGAAGCATTAGTGAATATTCCCATAGCAGAATTTTCTAACACAGAGAATTTATCAATTGGATCCGACCTTGAAATGGAAAACATAGATGGAGTTGTAATGATCGCCACTGTGATCGCGCTTGACAATTCAATCGTAAAGCTTGATTTTAATCACCCTTTAGCTGGAAAAGAACTACAATTTGATGTTAAGATTATCACTGTACGCTCCGCTACCGAGAAGGAGTTAGAAAATGGTGAGATCTTAAATTCTAACGATTGAGGTTAATAGATATGGCAGACTATAAAACCATCGCTTCAAAAATCATTTTTGAGCACCCGTTTTTCCGCTTTATGGCCGATCGCGTACAACATAAAGATCATAAAAAAGATTATTTCTATTTGGTGAGTCCGGTCGAGGCAGTTGCAACCTTAGGTTTAACAGCAGAAAACAATATCCTTCTTGTTGAGCAATATCGTCACCCCGTCAATGAAGTAATCTTCGACCTCCCCGCTGGAAGTTTAAATTCATCGGAAGCACCAATCGACGGCGCTCGCCGAGAATTTGAAGAAGAAACCGGGTTTTATCCAAATCATCTTGAAGCTTTAGGTTACTACAATCAATTTCCAGGCATTATTCAAGCGGGCACACACCTTTTCTTTGCAAAAGACTTATCCCCTACTCGTCAAAACCTTGACCCTGGTGAAGTTCTAAAGGTACACACCAAACCAATCAATGAAGTTCTAGATTGGGTTTTAAATGGCAATATCATTGATGGTTCACTTCAATTAGCGCTACTTTTGGCTATCAAAAAAGAGTTGCTATCTTGACACACGGTGTCTATGCGCAATCCTAAATAATATGCGACTATTCTGGGAAATCACTAAGACTTCTTATCAACGCTATCTCAGTTACCGAGCAGCCACAATAGCAGGCTTGATAACAAATTTCTTTTTTGGGATTTTGCGTGCCGCGATTCTAATTGCACTTTATGGCACCCGAAAAGAAGTTGCTGGGATTTCTCTTCAAGGCGCGATCACTTATGCAGCCTTGACGCAATCCATTATTGGCTATTTGAGTTTATTTGGTTGGGTAGACTTAATGAACACTGTTTATACTGGTCAAATAGCTAATGACCTACTCAAACCAATGAGTTATTTTCGTTTTTGGTTGGCTCAAGACCTGGGACGAGCTGGCGTAAATTTTGTCTTCCGCGGTATGATTGTAATATTAGGGTATAGCTTAATCTTCGATCTTGTTTGGCCACAATCAATTTCACAGTGGATAGCTCTTACTCTTGCATTGATCTTAAGTTGGTTACTCAGTTTCTCTTGGCGCTTTATCACAAACCTTGCGGCATTCTGGACTCCCAATGCCTATGGTATTTCCCGTTTTTTCTTTATTTTTTCGTGGTTTTTTTCCGGGTTTCTCATGCCGCTGCGATATTTCCCAGATTGGGTTGTAAAGCTTAGCTATTTAACCCCTTTTCCACATATGTTAAATACGGTTGTAGAGATATATTTAAATTTAGTTCAAGGTCCAGATTTAATTATGGCGCTGCTCTATCAACTAATATGGATAGCGGTATTGATTACGTCCGGGCAATTGATTTTAAGATCTGGTGTACGACGCCTGGTTATTCTAGGAGGGTAGCAAATAGATGGTTTTCGCGCTTAATATATACCGCCGGCTGCTGGGGGCGCAGGTTCGTGGCCAAATGCAGTATCGCGCATCCTTCTTTTTTGAATTTTTTGGCGCAATATTAATTACTTTATTCGAATATGCTTCCTTGGCCTTGGTTTTTGACCGCTTTGGTTCACTCCAAGGTTGGAGTTTAGGTGAAGTAGCTTTCCTTTACGGATTATCTGAGATTTCGTTTGGTGTTATGAATTTGTTATTTGGCGGCTTTGATCCTGGCACATTCGGTATTGAGATTAGGCGTGGCACATTCGATCAATATTTGCTGCGCCCCATCAACATCACCTTACAGGTGCTTAGTTCAAGATTTGTACTCCGGCGTATAGGTAAAATTGGTGTTGGTTTAGGTATTTTTATCACTGCACTCAATATGACTTCAATTCATTGGAACATCGCCAAAATCATCTACCTCCCGATGGTAGTTCTAGGAATCACATTTTTCTTTGGCAGCTTATTTATGGTTGGATCAACCATAACTTTTTGGACCGTAGAATCTATCGAGGTGATCAACATCTTCACCTACGGTGGCAGTTTTATGATTTCACACCCAATGCACATTTACCCAAACTGGTTACGCCGTATCTTCACGTATGTAATCCCAGCAGCTTTTCTTAATTATTACCCAGCTCTTTATTTTCTCGATAAACCGGATCCTTTTAATTTGCCCGCGGCAGCTTCCTTTGCTGCGCCTTTAGCTGGTATTATTTTTATATTCATTTCAACTGCCTTTTGGCTGTTCGGTATTCAACATTACCAAAGCACAGGAACTTAAACTGTTCAATATAAAAACTCATCGATTGATAATTTTTTCTACATATATTTAGATATTTCAACAAGGAAAAATCTCCGAAATGAATTTAATTCAGGTCAATAAACTTGCGAAACACTTCAAAGTATTCCAACATCATCGCGGTGGATTTGGCGCGCTGCGCAATCTCTTTAGCCGCAAATACAATCTTGTTCGAGCAGTGGATGAAATAAATTTTAATATTGGTGCTGGCGAATTTGTTGGATACATAGGACCAAATGGTGCTGGAAAATCAACGACGATTAAAATGTTAGCAGGATTACTGGTGCCTACCAGCGGCGAAATCATAGTAAATGGTTTCATTCCTTGGAAAGATCGACAAAACTATGTTGCCGAAGTGGGAGCTGTATTTGGACAACGTACAACCCTTTGGTGGGATCTCCCGGTTATCGAATCGCTGTCATTGTTAAAATATATTTATCGAGTTCCAAACAACCGTTTTAATGAAAATTTACTAAATTTTCGAAAATTGTTAGATTTAGATTCTTTTCTCGATACTCCAGTACGCTCACTTTCCTTGGGGCAAAGAATGCGTGCTGATATTTGTGCTGCCCTACTCCACGATCCTAAGATACTTTTCCTTGACGAACCTACCATCGGTCTTGATGTTGTTGCAAAAGAGCGCATAAGAAAATTCATGAAATTGATCAATCGCGAACAAGGGACAACGGTCATCCTAACCACACACGATTTATCCGATGTTGAAAAACTTTGCCATCGGGTTCTTATCATAGATCATGGAAAATTGCTTTATGATGGCAACCTAAACAAGTTAAAAACGCGCTTTGGCGGTAATCGTCATTTAGTAGTAGAGTTTTCTGAAAAATATCCAAATTTCATCATTGATGGGGCAAAGATTATCGAACAATCGGATTTACAAACAACCTATAGTTTTGAGCGCGGTACTATCACAGCATCAGAATTAATTGGCCGAATTTCTGCAAAGTATCGCATTCGCGATCTTGAAGTGCGCGAACCAGATATTGAAGGAACTATCCACAAAATATACGAAGAACAATTATTAACCTAAAAGCGAAACTAACCAGATTCAATGCCAAATATTGCTAATATTTTTTCTACAAAATATCCCCTATAATACTTTTATGAACTCAGAAATTAAAATTGATGATTGGCGAGCAGCGCTAATCCAAATTGCACATACACTCAATACAAATAATATAGATTACAAAGTAGTTGGAGGTACCGTTGCAGCTCTGTATGGCATTTCCACACCAATAAAGGATATAGATATAGAACTCAGTGCCGAAGATTCTTATCGCTTCCAGGAACTCTTTGCGGACTACATTGTTGAACCTGTTTCTCTTAGCGACAACGGAGAACATCGTTCACATTATGGTAAATTCATGATTAAAGGTATCCCAGTAGACATTATGGGTGATCCTCACCGCCGAAGTGAAAATCTTTGGGTTCCCGCATATACTTTAACTCTTGCGATATTGAAACTCAATGCAATTGACATCATGGCCCCTTGGCTGGAGGAGGAAACATTGGCCTACATCCGGCGCGGAAAAATGGAACGAGCCGGCCTATGCTTACCCCACTGCAATCAAACTCGCCTATTGGCATTGTTGCAAGGCAAACAACTGACCAATGTCATCTAATCTATATATTCTTGAATTCGAAGAACGTTAGTACAAAACCCAAGGAAGCTCAATAATTCAATCAGTTCTTTTGTATAGGTTTCCCTTGCCCAAAAAATATATACTCAAAGTATTATCTAAAACAGCATATATCCAACAATAATTGCCGCCAAAGCAATAGTTAGATTATCCACATCTCGAAACGGAAGCGATTCAACGAGCATGCCAGCAAAGGCAATAATCAATATAGGTACAGCATAAATATTAAATGGACCAGCAAATACACCCCTTGAGACAAAGACCGCGATTACAAATGCACTCAACAGCCATCCACCCATCAAAACCCCCAACGATCCAGCAATTGATTTTTGCCGGCTCCAAAACAGCTTTGGCGATTTTATCTTTCTCCCAACAACATCCGCTATACCGTCACCACCGCACATTAGCATTAAAGCAATTATGCCTATCGGGTTGTCTTTCCAGAAAATCAATGTGACAAGTACGAAAACCAAACCGTAAAATAATGGTCCGCGCAAGATTTCGCGCCGATCACCTGACCGAGACATTGCTTTTACGGCAGCATCATCCTTCAAAATACCCATGCCGATCATTACAAACTGAATTGTAATGGCAAATGGCACCAAGGCCGCAAGCCATCGGGCTGAAGGAGCATCATCAAACAGCAGCCAACATAAAACAAAAATTGGTCCAGTTCCAATATGAATTATCTTTCTACTTAAACGTGATTCAATCCAGCCTCGATGTGCGAAAAAATCCATTACCCGCAACCAGCCAAGGGCTGCTGCAAAAGTAATCACGAGTGCAATTGTATTGTTCATCTATATTCTCCTGTTTTTATTATTTAGTGTGCAAACCCTTTTGAACGAGAAAAGCAACATGACAATTAATTACGGTAAGTCTCTGATAGAAAATGCACTTAAAAATTATAACTTACACAAACCATCTAGCAGGCGGATTGCTTTACGAATCAAACCTACTGCAGAACGCGCTCTGCGAAACGGTCACCCCTGGCTCTTTGAAGATGCGATCCTTGAACAAAGCCACGAAGGTAGTCCGGGAGATTTAGCAATCGTTTTTGACAAAAAGCGCCGGTTTTTAGCTGTAGGATTATATGACCCTCGCGATTCAATCCGTGTCCGCATATTACAACACAAGAAACCAGCCCCAATCAATCAAGATTGGTTCAAAAAGAATCTTGCCCTTGCAAAAAAACGACGGCAGCCGCTGATTACTGGATCCCCAGAAACCACTACCACAGGTTATCGCCTTGTGCATGGAGAAAATGATAGTTTCCCAGGGTTGGTTCTTGACCTATATAATCAAAGTGCTGTTCTTAAGCTCTACACTCCAGCATGGATTCCTCACCTAGAAGATTTTCTTTGCGCCCTCCAAAATACAGCCCCTGTTGAGCGTATAGTATTGCGCCTAAGCAGGGCCATGATGGAACATCAGCAGAGTTTGCACGGTTTACAAGATGGCCTTATTCTAATTGGGACAACCATAAATCACCCAATATTATTTCATGAAAATGGATTGATTTTCGAGACAGACCCTATTCGTGGCCAAAAAACAGGCTTCTTCCTTGATCAACGCGATAACCGTGCAAGGGTGGGAAAACTTTCCAAAGGAAAATCAGTATTGAATGTATTTGCTTATACCGGGGGGTTTTCAGTTTACGCTGCACGCGGAGGGGCCAAGAAAATCATTAGTCTTGACCAAAGCAACCATGCTCTCGAAACAGCTGTCCGAAATTTCTCACATAACAATAAAATCCCTGATGTTTTATCCGCTAAACATGAAATTATGGCTGATGATGCTTTCGCTGCAATGAATAAAATGAAAAACGAGAGCCGCCGGTTCGATATGGTAATTGTTGATCCGCCAATGTTTGCCCAAAAAAAAGCACAAGTCTCAAAGGCTATTCAAGCTTATAGACGATTAACACAATTAAGTTTGAGCTTGCTGTATCCTGGTGGAATCCTTGTGCAAGCTTCTTGTTCAAACCCAATTGAAGCTGCTCTCTTCTTCAAAAATGTTCAACAATCCGCTTTACAAATGGGTCGCCCCATAACCGAGATAGAACGCAGTCAACACGCACTTGATCATCCCATTACATTCAAAGAGGGAGCTTATTTGAAATGCATTTTCGCCTTTGCGCCATAATAGCCACATCTGCTTTTGCGAACTCTTCGAAAACCTGTCTGTAATTTTCTCCCCATCCATTTTTAGACTACCGAAAAATCAGATGAAAAGAAACCTTAAAAGTGTGCGGGTCCAATTTATCTTGCTAATGTATATGATAAACTAGGCGCTATTCGCATTAAGCTATTTCCATCTAAGGGAAGCACCATGCAAGTCCGCAAAATTGAAAACAGTAATCAACGCGATATTCGTAAATTTATCCAATTTCCATTTGATCTTTACCGCAATAATTCCCTTTGGGTTCCTCCCATGCGCTCCGAAATAAAATTCTCACTAAACCGTCAGCAATTTCCGTTTTACAGGCATTCCGAAGCTGATTTCTTTATCGCTGAAAGCAATGGAAAAATTGTTGGCCGCATCTCAGTAATCAATAATCGTAATTATAATGAGTACAATAAGACAAAAACTGCATTTTTCTACTATTTTGATGTAGTTAACAACCAAGATACCGCCGATTTGCTGTTTGAGACTGCTTCCAAATGGGCACAAAAACGTGGGTTAACTAAGATATTCGGACCAAAAGGGCTGCTGCAAACGGACGGAAACGGATTGCTTGTTGAAGGGTTTGAACATCCTCCCGCGATGGGCATAGCCTATAACTATCCTTATTATCATGATCTAGTCACAAATGCCGGCTTTACACCAAAGGTAAATTATTTATCCGGCTTGCTAAGTGCTGAAATGGAGCTTGAACAACGAGTTTTTGATTTGTCAGAACGCATCATGCAGAAACGCGGTTTTCGCGTTGAAAAATTCAATAGCAAAAAATCTCTACTTGAATGGGCTCCAAAATTAAAAAATGTTTATAATGCCGCTTTTGATGGTGAGAACGTTTTTTCACCAATCACGACTGCCGAAATGGAACACATTTCAAAGCGTTTACTTTCCTTCGCCGACCCAAGATTAATTAAGCTAATCTTCAAGGGCGATGAGATAGTTGGATTTTTATTTGCCTATCATAATATCAGTGAGGGCTTGCGTAAGACGAACGGCAGCTTGTGGCCTTTGGGATGGTTTCATATTTGGCGCGCATTTAAAACTACAAAGTGGGTTGATATTAATGGTATTGGTCTGCTCCCCAAATACCAGGGCCTGGGTGGCCCATCGATACTTTATGTTGAGTTGGAAAAAACGATCCGGGATTTCGGTTTTAATTTTGCTGAAACCATTCATATACGCGACAATAACATCAAGAGCATGGCCGAGATGAAGGCATTAGGGGTTAAATGGTATAAACGCCACCTGGTTTATCAAAAAGATATCTAATGCTCAAAGGATTCAAGATATGCTTAAAATTAATGACAGTGCTTCATTGACCAAAACCTTCAGCGATAACGATGTGCGCACTTTTGCGGAAATTTCAGGTGATGTTAACCCAGTTCACCTTGATGATGACTTCGCTGCAGCAACTCGTTTCGAGAAACGCCTTGTCCATGGCATGCTCACAGCTGGTCTAATCTCGGCTGTTTTAGGCACACAACTTCCGGGACCGGGCAGCGTTTATATTCGCCAGATCATCAATTTCCGGGCACCTGTATTTATCAATGATACGATCACGGCAACAGTGACGGTTGCTAACCTACAAGATGAGAAACCCATTGTAACCCTGAAAACAATCTGTAAAAACCAGGACGATGTGGTAGTACTAGATGGTGAAGCAGTGCTTTTAAAACCTTGATTTTTCTCTTATAAATTCACCATTTGATTACTTATTTCCCACAAAAGATGAGCACTTGCTAAATCATAACTAGCAGGATTTGAGCATACTGCTTCTTCACGAACAAAGTATTTCCCGCTTACACCTTCCACTTCCGGTGAGCAGGCTAAATAAATATTGGTTAGCGCGCCGTCCTCAGGCGTTAACTCATTTCGAGTAATAAAAGACCATATCTTGCTAATTAACCAGCCATTATTGTTACCAATATTTGTTGATACAAGTCCGGGATGCACGGCATTAACCGCAATATCTGTATTATTAAGTTGACGCGCTAGTTCATAGGAAAACAAAATATTTGCCAACTTAGAGCGTCCATAGGCTTTCAAACCATGATAACGATACTCATTTTGTAAATCTTTAAAATTCAGTTGATGTTTTTTATGTGCATTAGAAGACACAATGACAACACGAGCCGCAGCGCTTGCCTTTAAAGAATCCATTAAAAGATGCGTTAGTAGAAAATAGCTGAGATGATTCAAGGCAAAGGTCATTTCAATGCCATCTACGCTTAGCTTGCGTTTGAAAAAGAATCCACCCGCATTATTCACCAAAACGTCTAATCGATCAAATTTTGTTTTAAATTCTTCAGCAAGCCGATGAATTTCAGCCTGACTAGAAAGATCGGCTAATAAATATTGCACATTAGTAGCAGGAATTTCTTCCCGAATTTTTAACACTACCTTTTCCGAACGTTCTCGATCACGGCCTACTAAAACTACAATTGCACCTTGGCGAGCAAGTTCCAAAGCAGTGACTTCACCAATCCCTGATGTAGCTCCAGTGACCATGCAGATTTTTTCCTGCATTGATACTCCTCGATTATTAATTAAGAATACACTCATTTGCAAGCATCATTAGTATACCTTGTGTAAGTTATAATTATGTAATTATTATGATTGGAGTATAAAATTGCGAAATTATTTTCAGCGTCACATCGCTTTGACAAGCGAACATGGATCATGGGTTTTTCTGCTTAGTCCTTTGTTGATTGGTTTATTTGCAGGAAAAAATTGGTCCTCAATCTCTTTTTATCTTTTCTTTGCAGCACTCTCGGGCTTCCTTGTCCGTCATCCAATCACCATTGTAGTCAAAGTTTATAGCGGTCGTCGTCCAAAACGCGATATGCCGGGAGCCATTTTTTGGATCATCATATACAGCCTTTTTGGGTTAGCAATGATATTCGGCTTGGTTTTGCGCGGCTTCAGCTATTTGCTTTATCTAACCATTCCTGGCATGCTGGTTTTCATTTGGCATTTATATTTGATCAGCAAGCGTTCAGAACGACGCAAAATCGGCATTGAAGTTGTCGCCAGTGGTGTTTTAGCTTTAGCTGCTCCCGCCGGGTTGTGGATTGGCCTGGGATATCTAGACAATTTAGGTTGGTGGCTTTGGATGTTGACCTGGCTGCAATCTGCTGCATCCATTGTATATGCTTACGCACGCTTAGAACAGCGTGGTTGGGATCATGTACCATCATTGGAAAAACGGCTAAAATCTGGTAGACGGGCGATTTTATATACAAGTTTTAACCTAATTTTCGTGTTGATTCTCAGTATCCTCAGGCTGTTATCTCCCTGGCTTTTTATTCCTTATTTGCTGCAATGGCTTGAAACCCTTTGGGGTACGGCGAAACCAGCCGTAGGCCTAAAACCCACCACAATCGGCTTCCGGCAGTTAACTGTAAGCACACTTTTCACAATTGCCTTTATTTTGACCTGGTAAAGTAATATCCTTCGCAACCAATCACCCAATTTAGGGTTATTATGCACAACAAACATTATTATCTACCTTGGAGGAGATCTATGACTGAAAACCCAACCCCCCCTGAAATGACTAGTGACCCTGAAATCACTAGTGACGATAAGCTATGGGCGATGCTTGCGTATGTGTTTTCCCCTATCGTGCCTATCATCTTGATGTTCATCGAAGATAAAAAAGACCGTCCTTTTATCAAAGAACATAATGTTCAGGCACTTATTGTGGGTGTGCTCACTACCATTGTCGCTGCGACTGTAGTTTTGTCTTGCGTTGCACTGCCAATGTGGTTGGTAATGCTTTATTGGGGCATCCAGGCTTATCAAGGCAAATCGGTAGAAATTCCCCTTCTAACCAAATTCGTCAAGGATCAGGGCTGGGCATAATCCTGAGATCCATTAACAAAAAAGTTCCGCTTTTTCGAAAAGAGAAGCGGAACTTTTTTATTTTCAACATATCTATTTATCTAATTGTCTGACAAATTACTTGACTTTTAGGCTTCATCCCTTTAAAATTATTAATACAGTATAACCAGAATTCGGGGAGAGACTCGATCCTGTATTGAGCACCGAAGGGGCAAGCCTTGCGCGAAAACGCTTTGTGAAACTCTCAGGTATAAAGGACCCGGTTCTTGGCAACCCTCTGGAAAGTCGTTCCATTTTTAAATGTTGAATGACACCGACGGGGCAAATCCTAAACCTATTATGATTTTTAGATTTTGGGATGAATCTCTCAGGTTTACGACAGAGCGCACGTGTTGTTTACGCGTGCGCTTTTATTTTTATCATCTAATTTTTTGACTTCGGAGGTCAACTATGGACACCCCTAAAGACTTAGTATTCACATCCAATGACGAATGGGTTCGTGTTGAAGGAGATACCGCAACTATAGGCATTACTGACTACGCGCAAGATCAGCTTTCTGACATTGTTTTCGTTGAATACCTTGTTGACGAAGGCGAAGATATCGATAAAGGTGATGCATGTGTTACCGTTGAATCAGTTAAGGCTTCTGCTGAGGTTTATATGCCATTAAGTGGGGAAATACTTGCCATCAATGAAGACCTCACAGAAATACCTGAAAAGGTCAACAGCGACCCGTATGGGGCTGCCTGGATGGTCAAAGTAAAAATAAGCGACACCAGCGAATTAGCTGAGTTACTTGATTTGGCGGCTTACAATGCTTTAGACCGCGATCATTGATCGAGTTTAACCATTCAATAGTTTTTTTTCGTAATTGCTGCATAAAGGAGCACGCATGTTTTTACCCCATACCGATTCTGATCGGGAGGCGATGCTGCGCACAATTGGCGTAGAACGCATGGAAGATCTCTTTCAGAGTCTCCCCACTGCCAACCTCTTCCCCAATTTAAGTCTCCCCGATGGTTTGACTGAAATGGAAGCTCAAGGGGAATTGCAACATATTGCATCAGCCAATGAAACAGCACAAGACTTGGTTTCTTTTCTTGGTGCCGGAGTATATAACCATTACTGCCCCAGCGTGGTGGATTCAATTTTGCGCCGGGGGGAGTTTTACACAGCCTATACCCCTTACCAACCTGAAATTTCTCAGGGAACACTTCAAGCCATTTTTGAATACCAAAGTCTAATTGTCAACTTAACCGGCATGGAGGCTTCCAACGCTTCTCATTACGATGGTGCTACAGCAATTGCCGAAGCCGTCAATATGGCATATCACGTACACCGCACTAAGCGCAAAAAGATCATTCTATCCCCTGGACTCCATCCGCATCACCGAGAAACAGTTCACACATATATTCAAGACTCCAGCATCCAGATTGTTGGTGAAAATCTATCTATTGAAGCAGGACCTGAAGAAATCATAAATCTCATTGACCAAGATACTGCCTTGGTGGTGATGCAATACCCTGATTTCTTCGGACGCATCTACGATTTTAGTGCATTAGTCGAAGCTGCTCATGCTGCTAAAGCTTTGGTTGCAGTTCATGTGAATCCACTTGCTCTCGGTATGCTTACCCCTCCTGGTGATTTTGGCGCTGACATTGTCACAGGTGAAGGTCAATCGCTAGGTATTCCGATGTCATATGGCGGCCCTTATTTAGGAATATTTGCTACACGCAGCAAATACGTCCGGAAAATGGCAGGGCGTTTAGTTGGTGAAACCACTGACAGCAAGGGTCAACGTGGATATGTTTTAACATTGAGTACACGTGAACAACATATCCGTCGCGAGCGCGCGATTTCCAATATCTGCAGCAATCAAGGACTGCTTGCATTGGCCGCAGGTATATATATGTCATTGCTCGGAAAAAATGGGTTACGACAAGTTGCAGAATTAAATTACCATAAAGCCCATTACGCTGCACAAAAAATTGCAGCTATCCCTGGATTTGAAATTGCATTTGAAAGCCCTTTTTTCAATGAATTTGCAGTGCGTTGTCCTCGTCCTGCTGCAGAAATTGCTGATCATTTACTTACACATCATGACATCATAGCAGGCTATGACCTCGGCCAAGATTATGATGGCATGGAAAATCATTTACTTATCGCAGTCACTGAAATGAATAGTCGCGAAGAAATTGACTATCTCGTGGAAACATTATCGGAGGAACCCCATGCCTGAGCCAACGATTTATGATATTTCTTCTCCAGGCCGGCAGGGAATGTACTATCCGGACCCTGATGTACCTTTGGCATCACTTCCAGATTCCCTAATTCGCAAAGATTTTCCCTTTCCAGAAATTTCTGAGATTGATGTTGTACGGCACTACACCCGCCTTTCTCAGCTTAATCACGGTGTCGATACCGGCTTCTACCCCTTAGGATCCTGTACTATGAAATACAATCCTAAGATCAATGAGGAAACGGCTCGGATGCCAGGCTTTACGCAGCTTCATCCACTGCAGCCTTTTGAAACAGCGCAAGGTGCATTGGGCCTAATGTATGAAACACAGGAATGGCTAAAAGCTATTAGCGGTTTTGATGCTGTTACCTTACAACCAGCGGCTGGTGCTCACGGAGAAATGACGGGTGTTCTAATCATGAAAGCGTACCATCGCAGCCGTGGAGATAATAAACGCATAAAAATGCTGCTCCCTGATTCAGCCCATGGAACCAACCCGGCTTCATCAGCCATGACTGGATTGAAGAGCGTACAAATTCTTTCAGACGAGCGCGGAAACGTTGATCTTGCCGCTTTGCGAGCCGAGTGCGATGATACCCTTGCAGGGTTAATGATAACCAATCCCAATACCCTGGGGCTATTTGATGAAAACTTGGAAGAAGTCGTAAAAATCGTTCACGATGCTGGAGGACTGGTTTATGGTGATGGTGCTAACTTAAACGCCATCATGGGTATTTCCCGTCCTGCTGACTCCGGCATTGATGTTATGCATTTTAATTTACATAAGACTTTCTCGACACCTCATGGCGGCGGTGGACCGGGATCTGGTCCAGTAGGTGTAACTGCTGAACTCTCCCAATTTCTCCCCTCCCCCATAGTTGATATTATCGAAGATGCAGATGACGACGGAGCCCCGCTATATGGTCTTGTAACACCTGAAAACACGATTGGCCGCGTGAAATCCTTCCATGGTCACTTTGGTATTCTTGTTCGTGCTTTCACCTATATGATCATGCTGGGCGAAAAAGGATTGCGTCAAGCATCCGAACATGCCGTTCTTAATGCCAACTATTTGCAAGCCTTACTACGAGATACGTATAAGATACCGCATGACCGGATCTGTATGCATGAGTTCGTCATGGAGGGACATTGGGAAGATGCCCCTGGGATACACGCTTTAGATATCTCCAAACGGTTAATGGATTTTGGGTTCCATCCCCCCACTAATTACTTCCCCTTAATCGTGCCTGAAGCATTGATGATTGAACCTACAGAAACAGAAAACAAAGAAACACTAGATGCCTTTGTGGATGCTTTAATTCAAATTGCCGATGAAGCCCATAATAATCCCGAGATACTACAAAACGCACCGCACAATACCCTTTTTGGCCGCATGGATGAAGTCCAAGCAGCCAGAAATTTGGTTTTGTGCTGCTGGCTTCCAGAAGATTATGAAGAATCAGCGCCACAACCCTTGATTCTTGATTAGGGTAATTTCCGGCACCATTAAATCCCGGTTCTTGTCTGAACCGGGATTTATTCATTAATTAGGCTTAGCCCATAAATATAGGTAAAAAAATAATTAACTTTTTAAATAGCTGCTTCTGTTAAATATTTTGGAATCTTTCGCACTACCTGATTAATCCATACATGACACAATCTACGTGATAAAATTGGCTTCTCTCAGTCAGACATCACTAAATAAACCTATGACTAATAATAAAATCCAATTTACTCCCATAAGTGAGATAATCGAAGTCCACATTCCAGATGGACGTGTGCTATCAGGACCGCGCGGTTCAACTGTCGGTGCTTTTTTGAACCAATTACAACAAGAGCGAGATGATTTGATCGTAGGGGCAATCGTTAACAATCAATTACGCGAGTTATCTTACACATTAGACATGGATGCTCACGTAAACCCAGTCAGCACCAGCCAAGCAGATGGAATGCGCTTTTATCGTCGTTCGCTAACATTTCTTCTCGAAACAGCCTTCAATGAGCTTTTCCCGAACGCGAATCTTGCTATCGACCACTCCATTGCCTCAGGTGGCTATTTCTGCCAAATCTTCGATCGTGCTTCACTTTCGGGTGATGATTTAGCAGCACTCGAAAATCGCATGCACGAACTCGTAGATCAAGATATCCCCTTCAAGCGAAAAAGAGTATCGTTAGATGATGCAACCAACTATTTTTCTGAAGCCGGACATACGGATAAAGTTCGCTTGCTAGAGTATCGACAAAAAGATTATCTTGAACTCTATAGTTTAGGTAAGCGGCTCGATTATCACCATGGCTATTTAGTACCTTCAACCGGCTATCTCAAGTGGTTTAAAATATCTGCTATGGGAGATGGATTTGTACTCCGTTTCCCTCGGCGGCACAAACCCAACGAAATTCTTCCTCTCCCCGACACATCCAATATGTTGGCTACTTTTCGCCAGTACGGAGATTGGTTGCAGCGCCTCGGCATTAATAATGTAGGCATGCTTAACGATAAAATCCAACATAAACGTGTCCGGGAGGTGATATTAATTTCTGAAGCTTTGCACGAACAACGCATAGCTTCCATTGCCAGTCAAATTGCTGATCAAATCGATCAATTGCGCGTTGTTCTTATTGCAGGACCATCATCATCGGGTAAAACCACATTTTCTAAGCGTTTGGCAATTCAACTTCTAGCCTTGGGCATTTCACCTTTTCCGCTTGAAATGGACCGCTATTTTGTTGATCGCGATCAAACTCCTCTGGATGAAAATGGTGAGTATAACTTTGAAACCATTAAAGCCGTTGATACTAAAACTTTAGGAGATAACGTACAGAAGTTAATTTTAGGAGAAAAAGTTCGCGTACCTCACTTTGATTTCAAATCTGGGACAAGTTCTCCAGGAGATACCATCCGCTTACTCCCAGGTCAAATTATTATTTTAGAGGGGATTCACGGCATGAATCCCGAACTACTCCCCAATATTCCAGACCACCAAACTTTCCGAATTTACGCTTCGGCCCTAACACAGTTGAATCTTGATGCCCACAATCGTGTATCTACTACTGATACTCGCTTAATACGACGCATTGTGCGTGATGCTCGTGAGCGTGGTTATTCCGCCCAAGACACAATTGGCCGATGGGAATCTGTACGGCGGGGTGAAAAACGATATATTTTTCCTCACCAAGGCAATGCTGATACGATTTTTAATTCAGCGCTCGTTTACGAACTTTCAGCGCTTAAAGTACTGGCCGAACCTTTATTAAGACAGGTTCCCTTTGGAACTCGTGAACACCTGGAAGCTAAACGGTTGCTATCCTTGATAGAATGGTTCCGCCCCCTAGACATTGATCTAATACCAGACAACTCATTATTACGTGAATTTATGGGATTTTCTATTCTCCATAATTTCAAAATATGGCAATCTTAACTCTAACACCAGTCACCAAATATGATCACATAGGTCTTTTTCTATATCAAGAAAAGACAGAAGCTTCCTAATCGATTCCATACTATTTTAATCTCCTAGGAACACAAAAAAAGCACACCGGAGAACACGATTTAGCAACATGTTCTCCGGTGTGCTTTAAGATTTAATAATCACCAGAAATGTAATTAACCTGTTTTTGTAACTTTAACCCAATATTTCAGACAGCACTTGTCCCAAACGTATGATTCCTTCTTGGATCATTTCCGGTTTTGAGTTCGAGAAGTTCAGTCGCATAGTATTCAAACCACCCCCATTTGCATGAAATGGTCCGCCCGGCACGAAAGCCACTTTCTTCTCGACTGCTTTTGTTAGAATCTCAGCAGCATCCACGCCCTCTGGCAAGGTCACCCAGAGGAACATACCTCCGTCTGGGTGTGTCCAATGTACATTTTCAGGGAAATGTTCAGCCATTGAATCCAACATAACCTTTCGACGCTTGTTATAAGTTTCCCTGATAATTTCAACATGCTGATCCAAGAATTCATCTTGAGCTGTTTGAAACGCAACAAGTTGGGTAAAGGTTGATGTATGTAAATCAGCACCTTGCTTAGCCTGCACCATCTTTGCAATCACTTCTTTTGGGGCAACTACCCAAGCCAAACGAAAACCCGGGGCTAATATTTTAGAAAACGTACTCATATAAATTACGTTGCCCTGGTATGAAGCGTTTTCATTATTACGATAGAGGCTATCTAAGACTACTACGGGGGATAAGTGCTTGCCAATATACCGAAGTTGCCCATAAGGATCATCTTCAATCAAAGGAACGCCGTATTGATCAGCTAAACGAATTAATTCTTCACGCCGATTCAATGAGAGTGTGACCCCGGTTGGGTTCTGAAAATTGGGCAGTACATAAATAAACTTTGGCCCAGTGCGCAGAGCTGCCTCAAGCGAGTCCGTTATCATACCGTGATTATCAAAAGGTACTGAAACAAATTCAGGACCATAAGCATTCCAGGCTTGCAAGGCACCTAAATAAGTTGGAGATTCTACGAGTACGCGATCCCCCCGATTTATAAATATTTTCCCTAGAATATCTAAAGCCTGCTGAGAACCCGAAGTGATTAGTATATTTTCAACATCAACATTTAGTCCAAAACGCGATGACCGTTCAACAATTAACTCACGCAAAGGTGTATATCCCTGAGTGATTCCATATTGCAGCGCCTTATCAGCATTCATGCTGAGAACGCGTTCTGTAGCGGCTTTTACGGCCTCGGCAGGAAAAACCTCTGGCGCCGGAAGCCCACCGGCAAAAGATATTACTCCAGGAAGTTGCGTAAATTTTAGTATTTCCCGAATTGCCGAACTTTGCATCCTTTGGGTACGCTGTGCAAAACGATGCTCCCAGGGTGTTTGCATTAGGAAATCTCCTTGCAATAGTTTAATTAATAAATTCGATTCTAGATATCTATGCTAACTACAGTGCGATTATCTTTTTAGGGAACCGGCGAAGTACACTTGCTGCGCTTGGCATAGTAATACGATCACCAGAGCGAAGCTCTGCCGGCGCCTTATTGGGTTTGTCAGACGCACCTTGGAAGATATAAATTTTTGTGCCTTCTTTGGCATGCTTCAAAGCAACAAATGCCTGTCCTAGCAAGAATCCTTCGCTATCTGCAGCACAACTTGTCACCTCTCCGATTACACGGCCGTTAGCATCCATAACGGGATCTCCAGGATGCGCCATTCGTACACGTTTTTTATCAAAGCGGAAACGGACAACAACGCCTTTGCGCTTTACCTCACGAGCCAGGTAAGCATCGCGTCCAATGAACCAGGGTTTATATGTTTTCACATATGAACCAAACCCTGCTTCGGCAACGCCATTATTCAAATCACCGCCCATTTCATGACCATATAAAGGTAATCCCGCCTCTGTGCGCAGCGAATCACGCGCTCCTAAACCAACGGGAACTAAACCAAATGGTTTGCCAACTTCAAGCAATTTTTTGAATAAATCTTGCGCTTTATCAGGATGTACGAATAATTCAAAAGCCATTTTTTCGCCGGTATAACCCGTGCGGGAAACGATCAAGTCGAATCCACCCACTACAGCATCACAGAGCTGTGTGCGTTTTAGTTTCATAATGCGCTTTCGAGTTATATCATCAACGCCCAAAGCCAAAAGGATTTCACGTGAGCGCGGACCTTGTAATGGTAGGTCAACGCGCATATCGGCACCTTCTTTAGGATCGCGCAAATTCCTCAAAATTACGTTTCGGCCAAAGGCACGAGCCCATGGGTGTTCATTATCTACTTTGACTTGACCTTCCCGAACAGCATTTAGCCAAGTCCAATCCTTATCATCGTTGGAAGCATTGACTACAACAAGATATTTCTGCTCCGCGCGACAATATACTAAAAGATCATCAATAACGTTTGCATCGGGAGTCAGGAAATGTGTGTAGAGAGATTCCCCTACATCTAATGAGTTGATATCATTACTGCAAACGCTATCCAGGAAAGATGCTGCGTCTGGTCCTTCCGCTTGATAGACGCCCATATGGGCAGCATCGAACAGCCCAGCAGCTCGACGAACGGCTAAATGCTCATCCATCACCGAACCGTAACGAACGGGCATTTCCCATCCAGCAAAGGGCACCATGCGTCCACCCAACTCAACATGCAAATCATAAATCGGTGTACGTTGAATTTGTGCATCTTCTTCTTCCCATGCATAGTCAGGTAAAGGTTCTCCTGATCCCTCAGAAATACCGATAAAATACGGTTTCGTTCCTTCGGGAACCTCTATATTCTTTATTGGCGTCTCGTCCGCTGTATGTGGTATAGATTTCACCCAAACAGGTCCCGGCACCTTACGCAGCAAATCATCATCAACACGCACATAGCCATCAGAGAGATCTCTCAACCAGGCAGATGCAAGACCAGCCTGAGTGCTTGAAACTGCAAGACGGAACAGATGTGTCCCCACACAAGTAAGCGTGGCATCTACCTCGCCTTGAGGGGTAAAAAAGCGTGTCGGTTGTGATTCTCCATCGGCAAGAGATTCCACATCGCTGGCAAAAACAACATTAAGGAATTGTCTGATGCGTGCACCGCCCAATTCAAAGGCTGCTGCATCACCTGAGTATTGATCATCCATATAATAAAAATGTGGATAACTATGGTCACCAGGCTCAAAATCAATCCCTGCACCAGTAGCCAATTCTCGCACTTTTAGCTTTGCATTCTGGAAAGCAGAAAAATCGACCTTGGCACGTAAAGCTTTCCCTTGATAGTAGGGTGTAGCAGCCTGAAGAATATCAGCAATAGCATCAGCAAGAGCGATGGATTCATCTTCTTTAAACCCGCGTTGTGTAACCCAGGGCATACCCATACGAACACCTGAAGGTTTAAGTGCAGAGCGATCACCAGGAATCGTATTACGATTGGTAGTTATGCCTGCTAAGTCGAGTAATCTAGCAGCCAAATCCCCACTTAGCGTTGCACCATCATCGCCCTTTATAGACTTTGTGTCCAGATTCATCAAATGCGTATTAGTCCCACCAAAGGGGATTGTAAATCCACGCTCAGCAAGGCGATCCGTAAATACGGCACAATTTTTTACTACTTGCGTTTGCAGTTCACGGAATTGTTCGGTTTGTGAGATTTTAAATGCCAGGGCCATAGCTGCAAAGACATTAACATGTGGACCACCCTGCTCACCAGGAAATACGGCTCTATCAATCTTTCGAGCTAATAACCGGTTAGTAGTCATAATAATTGCACCGCGCGGTCCATTTAGGGTCTTATGTGTGGTGGATGTAACCACGTCTGCAATACCGATTGGCGAAGGATAAATACCTGCAGCAACAAGACCAGCCACGTGAGCAATATCAGTTAGCAAGTAGGCGTCAACTTTATCAGCAATTTCGCGGAACCGAGCCCAATTAATTTGCCAGGGATATGAAGATACCCCTGCAATGATCATCCGAGGTTTATGCTCAAGAGCCAATGCTTCAACATCATCGTAATCGATTTTCTCAGTATCAGCATTAATGGAGTAAGACACGATATTGTAATATTTACCCGATCTATTTACCGGTGATCCGTGTGAAAGGTGACCTCCAAAAAGCAAATCCATGCCCATGACGGTATCACCCGGTTTAACCAAAGCGTGATAAACAGCATTATTTGCTGGCCCCCCCGAGAGAGCCTGAACATTTACGTAAATCTCATCAGCGTTGACATCATTAGCAGCAAAGGTTTCTGCGCATCGCCGGCGTGCCAGCGCTTCAACTACATTTGCATATTCCACACCTTTATAATATCGAGGATCGGAATATCTACGATCTTCCGCAAGTCGATTATCATAATCTAATATTTCATCTTCGTTGAGAAACCTAGTATATTCCGAGGGATAACCTTCGGCATAAACATTGTGGAATGCAGTGGAAAGGGCTTCACGAACAGCTAGTGGGGATGTGCTTTCACTTGGTATGAGGATCAGTTTACGATATTGTCGTTCCGCTTCAATTTCAGTTAATTCAGCAAGTTTGGGGTCTAAATCAGTTAGTTTGCCGCGGAAAAGAAAGTCAGCCATCGTTGTCTCCTAAGAAAAAAAGTAAAACAATTCAATTACATGTGTTAGTTGTCAGACAATTAAATTGTAATTCTAAGATATGCAGTGGTCAAGTTACGAATGACACAAATTAGCAAAAATGTGTAGTCCACGCTACATTTTTCTCTAAGACACCTTCATTTTTTTAAAAATTTTATCAATAGTGGATTCACAATTTCAGGGCATTCGTAATGCGGTAAATGACCGGCGTGCTCAACCACGTGAAATTCAGTATCAGGCATTAAATCTAAAATAATACGGCTGTGTGAGATCGGTATCGTGTGATCATTCCGACCCCAAATCAATAGTTTTGGGTATCTTTGTCCACCCACAAGCTTATAAATTGATGAAAAATCCCCCAACATACCCGCTCGCATTGTGCGGATCAGGGAACGTTTAAACCCTTGATATTTCATTTGTTCTTGATAGCGATGGAGAAAATTCTTAATATTTTGTGGTTTATAAAAATCTTTTGCCGTTCCTTTAAGCAGCATCCTATTTCCTAACCAACCAAAGATCAACTCCCCGGCAACAGGAAGCACACCCAATAAAGATAAGAGTGAAAATTTTGTCGATTTCCCTCCAACAGGATCAATCAAAACCAAACTTCTCACTTTTATTGGATGACGATTACAGAAGTTAATTACAATTGGACCACCCATTGAGAGCCCAATTAAATCAACTTGTTTCTCAATCTTTAATGCATCCAACAAATCTACTAATTGGTCATCATATAGATCTAATCCATAGGAAGTATTTGGACGGTCAGATGTGCCACGGCCGAAAAGATCATAACGAAGCACCCGAAACCCTGCTTCTACAAGCGCACTAAATGTGGGATCCCAAATATATGACGGAACTGAAAACCCATGCACAAACACAATTGTTTGCTCATCCTCAGATCCAGATAGCTCATAATGGGTTACACCGTTTTTTAACTTAACAAAACTACCCGGGAGAGCGGCACGCGACTCGGAATCAAGTCTCTTCGTTTCCCGGCTGAAAAACAAGGACATCATGAAATCTTTCCTAATCCACGTAAAACACTTTCCGGGGTGAGAGGAAATTCATCAAACCATACGCCCGTAGCATCATGCAATGCTGCAATAATGGCTGGTGCTAAGGGGATATATGGCATTTCTCCCATACCCCGAGCCCCAAAGGGACCAATCGGATCAGCATATTCAACAATTACAGAATTTACCTTATCTGGAATATCAAGTACGCCTGGAATTAAATATGTAGAAAGATGAGGTGTAAGAGTATAGCCGTCCTTCTGGATGAAGTTTTCTAACAACACATATCCCGAAGCTTGCACCACGCCACCTTCAATTTGACCAACAACCTGTTGAGGGTTGATGGCTTTGCCAACATCGTTGGTAGAAATCACTTCCAATAAACGTATTAAACCAGTCTCTGTATCAACTTCAATCTGAACAGCCTGAGCGACATAACCATAAGCAAAATTCGGATCACACTCACCAGTAACTGGGTCGAATGGGGTAGTTGGAGGAGGAACAAATTTATATCGTGAGATGGCTGGACGCTCCTCAGCCTGCCATTTGATGAGGGCTCGCTCTGCAGCACCTTTTATTGCATTACCCGCCATAAAGGTCATGCGCGATGCTGAAACACTCCCAGAATTGTCCGTCTTAGTTGTATCAGCGGAAATCAATTCAATAATGTCAATGGGTACACCCACTGCTTCCGCTGTCATTTGAACAATTGCCGAGTGAGTGCCCTGCCCAACTTCAGCGGCAGCATGTCGAACAATAACACGTTCTATTTCGGATTTCCCGAAAAGCTCAATTGTAGCCCAGGAATTTTCTGGTGCACCAAAGGAAAAGCCAACATTTTTAAATCCGCAGGCAAATCCGCGACCACGCGCGAATGTTGAGGAATCATCTTTTCCACCAATGGTTCTTTTCTTTTCCCACTCAGCTTCTTGGGCGCACTTTTCAATAACTTGCGGCATCGATACACCTTTCGGCATCGGCGTATTGACGGATAATAATGAGCCATCCTTAACCGAATTGCGCCGACGGATTTCAACAGGATCCATATCTAAAGCTTGGGCCAGCTTATTGATTTGAGTTTCCGCGGCGAAAGCACCCTGTGGCCCCCCAAAGCCACGGAACGCACCGCCAGGGATATTATTTGTGTATATTGCATAGGAATCAACTTTGACATTAGGTATTTCGTACGGGCCTGTACACATCAGTGTGGCATTTCCAAGCACCTTGCCGCTCGTATAAATATATGCGCCGCCGTTCGCAACTACTTCAACTTCTGCGGCCAGAATTTTTCCATCTCGATTAGCTGCCCAGCGCGTGCGCAATAAATATTCGTGACGCTTAGCATGTCCAATGATTGACTCTTCTCGGCTCCAAACAATTTTCACCGCCCGATTTATGCCGCGCTGGTGAAGTCGATAGGTCGCCAGTGCCAACACAATTTGGACAGACATATCTTCGCGCCCACCAAATGCGCCGCCAATCGCAGGGTGAATAACTCTGATCTGATTTTCGGGCAAGTTCAATGCATGAGCAATTTGTTCTCGTTCTTCATGAATCCATTGCCCAGCAACTTCAACTGTCACACGCCCATCATCATCAATATATGCAATGCCTGCCTCTGGCTGAAGGAAGGCATGCTCTTGAACAGGCGTATGGTATTCGCTTTCTATTTCTACATCTGCTTTTGAAAATGCTTCATCTACATCGCCCTTTCTAATGCGATAATGCAGCATAATATTGGTTTCTCTTTCGGGATGTAACAAAGGCGCATCAGGTTGCATTGCACCAACGGCATCGGTAATTACAGGTAAATCTTCATAATTAACCGTAATTAAATCACGAGCCTTCGAAGCAATTGCGTCAGATTCTGCTATTACCAGGGCTACCTGGTCTCCAATAAAACGCACTCGATCGGCAAAATCTTTGTTGGACCCCGGACCGCAAAGAACTGGCTGATCAGCTTCAATCAAACCATACTCGTTATTTGGCACGTCCTTGGCTGTCAGGACCGCAATTACACCTTCAAGTTTTTCAGCTTTAGTAATATCAATCGAGCGCACGATCGCATGAGGACGATGGGCAAAAAGAATTTTCATATACGCTTGCCCTACTCGATTAATATCCCCAGGATAAAGTGCTTCTCCAGTAACTTTTTCTATCGCGTCCAAACGTGTTACAGATTTTCCAATTTGTGACATATTCATTCCTCTATATTATTTTTCCAAGCGTTTCTGCTCTAACTGCAAAACACGACGTAATATTGCTAGAGATGTCGCATAAGCAGGATCCATTCCAAAATAGGAAAGCGAGCTAGATCCTAGGTTTTTTCCCTTGCTAAGTGGGGTATCCGAAGCATAATGCAGTAATCCAAAATCAAATGGCAAATTATCTAAATTGACAATTTCATCAATTGGATGACGTTTTGGACGACTCATTTCATATACGGCTGAAAGATAGGGACCGGCTTCCATTTCGATATCGGTATAACCTTCACGGTAGAAAACATCCATATATTTTGCATTTTGCAAGAAAGTACCACGTACAGTTACTGCTTTTTGGTTATCCAACACTGTGCCATACATTAAATAGGGTGCAACATCTCCAGCACCAAAGGCATTGGGAGATATGAAGGTATTTCGTGAGTGCTCATCATATATTACTTTGGGAATCATAACATCACCGATAACCCCATTGAGAGTTGCTGCCTTCCCAAGAATATATACTCCCAGCACATTATCAGCATGGATTGAGACTTCAGTGAGGATATTGTATGCTGCCAACCCGAGCGGATAATCAATATTCAGGATGATAGCATCACTTTTTACCATATCATTGGGATCGCAATCCAAAATACGCGAATCCATCCATTCTGGTTGCATTTTGGATAGATCAATTACTTGCGCATCCACATCAAAAAAGTTTTCACTATAGATACGGTGAATACCACAAATCTCCTCGTGTTCAGCTCTTTCAGCATGGAATTTTTGACCGACTGATGTTTGCATATATTTTTTTAAAATATAATAAAAGAAATTTTCTTGACTGGAAGGAACTTGACGCGTTTGAATATCCCGCCACTCGGTGAGCAAATCATCGTCACTCGATTCTTGCAAATATTGCACCAACGTATCTCGTCGCTGTAAGCCAAATCCAGAAACCAGATTGACAAGGCTGTGCATATTGCTTGAAATAAAATAAATCGGTCGTTCTCGTAAATCGGGGCAAACTTGCTCAATACGCTGCCACCATCCATTTGTTGCCCGGCGATATTCTCGAAGTGAACTATTTAACAAGCGGACAGCTAAGCGTTGAGGGGAGGTCATTATGCGCTCGAAAATAGTTACAAAGTCATCTCCCCAAATCGTGCGAAGGCGTTCTAAATCTTCGATTGATATTTTCAATATCGCCGCTAATTCAGCACGTGATTTCGAATTTTCATCAGCAGCTATTAAAATTTCCTGATCAATGGTTTGATGCATTAATCGGTGCAATTTTTTCCGCTCAATTTGATATGCGGTTAATATCGGTACAACATCATCAATATCAGAGCGGCTGGCAATAATGCATGCCAAAGTAGCATCACCGTCAAAGTAACACCTGCGGCGTCTTGCACGAGCCACAACTGAAGTCCATTCCTCCACATCACCTACACCAAACCGAGTAAAAACATCACTGCTCTGGCCTAGAACAACCGTACGGACTTGATGTATGCAGGTCGGCAATCGCAAAATGCTGTAAATGAAGGCAGACATATCTGGTGTTTCTCCGCGAGCACCTTGATGCAGCAAAGAATTCGTACCAGAATGCACTTCCTCAAGTGTGCGTATTTGCACATCAGACGATGAACGCAGCAAAGAGTAATATGTGCGTAAATAAAGCTCGACTTCCTCTGATGCAGTGTAAGGAACCGTTCGTTCCATAAAAATAACCTCTCAAAATCATGCCCGAGGAAAATTCCCGGCATGTTCTACCCAATAAACACCTAATAATATGCTTAATCCACCCAACAACGATGTTACAAAAAATGGTTCACGAAGAATAATGGCCGCAACAGCAACAGTAACAATGGGTTCAAAATACAGCATTGCACCAACTTATGAGGCTGGAAGCGCTTGCAAACCATCATACCAGAAAACATATGCTATACCTGAACAAGCAATTCCCAGAAAAAGGACACTGGTCCATCCCTGTCCGGTGAGCTTTCCAATTTCAGCAAATCCAAGCCCCATCAAAAATGGAATCCCCATCAACACCCATCCAAAACACATAACAAAAAACATCATATGTGAAGGCGGGTACTTTTTTAATCCATGACGAGAAAGCACAGAAAAAATCGCCCAATTTGGAGCGCTGATCAAAATAAGCCGGTTTCCAGATTCAAACAATTGATCAAATCTGAGAGCAGTCACTTCTCCACCAGAAACAACAATAAGAACTCCTATTGATGCCAATCCAATTCCCATAATCTGAAACCAGTTTAGACTCTCTTTGAGTATAAACCAGCCCAATATTGCAATAAAAATGGGAGTTGTTGAAACAATCCAAGCAGTCGTAGAAGCTTGAGCTGTAACCAATCCAGTTGATTGCAGCCATTGATGATATGTGATTCCAATAAAACCTAATAATGCGAAATAAAGGCTGTCCTTCAATGACGGCAATTTGAATTGGCCACGTAACAATACGACATATCCCAAAACAAGCACTCCTAAAGCGAAGCGCAGCCAAATTACCGTTATCGGTGAGACATCTTGCAGGGCAATTTTTGTGGCAATGAACGAAATACCCCAAACCACGACTGCAAAAATCACTTTGGAAAGTGGAAGCATTGCTAATTGACTATTTCTTGACATGCATAATTCCACATTTATTTCAATCAATTTATGCGGGGTAGATATAGACCACAACAATTCCCAAACGTCTGAAATAAATAATTACCCTTTGACACGAATTTCTCGGTAGAAATTACTCCTTCACTAAAAAGAAATCAAATTTTTCAAATAGAGTTCTATCAAAATTTATTTATATTTTTTTCTTTTCTGAAGCCGTTCAGGAGGAGCATCCAAAGGTCCAAGTCGGGAACCAGCAGCGCTCCGGTAAATGAACGAATAAATTGTTACCAAGATACTTAAACTAGCTATCAATAATAAAATCCCAATCAATAAATAAGCAAAAAGGTATGGATACTGGGGAGGACCAGTCAATTCAATCGGAATTCCAAACCACCCATGTTGAAAATTGGCTTTCACTAATTCAACCGCACCAGCATATGACATCGCGGGCAGCAAAAAAATCATTATACAACCAATGCCTCGCCAAACTGGGTGAATCTTCCAGCCCGGACCTGTATCTCCTGCAACCATATTAGGATCATATCTACCCATGATTCACCTCTTTATTACTTACAATTTCCACTGCATCAATTATTTTATAATACCCGGTACAGCGGCATAAATTCCCCGTGATCGCTTGTTTGATATCATCGCGTGTTGAATTAGGCTTTTCATCCAACAACATTGTTGTTGACATGATAAAACCAGGCGTGCAGTAGCCACACTGAACCGCTCCTTGTTGTACAAAAGCATCTTGTATCGGGTGAAGCTCTTCTAAATTCGCAACACCCTCAATTGTGGTAATCTCAGCACCATGTGCACGTGGTGCTGGCACTAGACAACTCATCACAGCTTCACCATCCAGATGTACCGTACAGGCCCCGCATTCTCCTTCGCCACAGCCTTCTTTAGTCCCCATTAGGCCGGCTTCATCGCGCAGCAAATCCAAGAGCGTTTTATTCTGACCGGTTTTAAATATATGTTCTTTTCCATTAATTTTTGTGCTAATAGCTGTATCACCATCGCTATGCGTACTGCCCGAATTTTGCACTTGTCCATTGTAATAATCATCGTTACGCAGCAGGATTGGAGCATCTGGAAAATCAGCTTTCTCTTGATCATCGCGGATTGCACTCAAAGCACGGTACGCCAAAACGCGCACCATCTCACTTCGATAAGCGGCTGACCCACGGATATCATCAATTGGGGTAGCAGATTCTTTTGCAAGCTCCGCTGCCTCAGTGATAACTTTTTCATTTAACGAGTGTCCAACTAAGCTGATTTCTGCTTTCTCAGCATGCATAATGATAGGAGATACAGCCCCGAGGGTAATCTTGGCATCACTAACAATATCACCCTCAAAAGTCAATACAACTGCTAAATTAACAACTGAAATGGCTTGAGCTTGGCGCAATCCTAGTTTTAGGAAAGTTCCTCTTTGGCTCTCGTCTAGGGCAGGAAAAGAAATATCTACCACCATTTCATCTGGGCGTAAAATTGTATTCCGCACACCAAGATAGAACTCACTCAAGGGCACAATGCGTTCACTATTACTAGAGCGCAATGTGAGCGTGGCACCTAAAGCCATCAATGGTGCAATGGTATCGTTGGCTGGCGAAGCGGTAATTAAATTCCCCGCAACAGTGCCTCGATTGCGAATTTGTGGAGCACCTACAGACCAACATGCTTGAGCTAATGGGAAAGCTTTTTCTCGAATCAATTTTGAAGCCACACAATGGTTGTGAGTTACTAAGGGGCCGAGATGCATTATATTATTTTCATCAAGCGTAATAGCGTCAATCTCTGCAATACGGGTAATATCGATAAGTACATCAATATTACTGCTAATGTTACGCTCAATTTCCAAAATTAAATCTGTGGCTCCAGCCACGATGCGAGCGGATTCCCCATGTTCGGCTAAACTTTCTAATGCATCGTCAATACTGGCAGCATTGATATATTTACGCCACATAAATCCTCCAAATTTCAAGGTTATCTATTTATCATTGATTTTCCATCACCGCTATTTTGTATCATTAATATTTCAGCCATGATACTCATTGCTATTTCATTGGGTTTTTCTCCACCCAATCTCAATCCAATCGGTGAATGCACTTGCGCTAGTTTTTCAGCAGAGACACCTTTTTCCATTAACAATTCTTTTGTAAACGCCCATCGCCTTTGTGATCCAATCACCCCAATATAAGCAGCTTCACTTTTTAGCAAAGATGGTAGTCCAGCAACATCAACCTCACCGCTGCGTGAGGTTAGCACAATATAGGTTGATGGTGTAATTTTAAATTGATTCGCAAAGTCTTCAATAGTAACTGGATATCTCTCAACGTCATCAGGTACTGCTTCAGGAGAGCAAAATCCATCGCGATCGTCAGTAATTACTACCTTAAAGTCTAACCATTTTGCTAAATGGGTCACTTCCTTGCCAACATGCCCCATTCCTACAATTACCACTACCGGACGCGGAATAATAGGTTCCACATAAACCTCCAAAGTACCACCGCAAACACCTGGATCACCTGCTACGGGATCGATCATATTGTATTCCAAAATGCGCGTCTCTCCATCTTGAATGGCATCTAAAGCTTCGCCGCGGACGCGATTTTCCATTTCCCCTCCCCCAATAGTTCCCACTATTTGTCCATCAGGTAATACCAGCATCTTGCTGCCAACACGGCGAGGAGTTGACCCATGACTGCGCACAATTATGCAGAGCGCTCCAACTTCACCTTTTTCATTAATTTCTGCCAATGCACGGAATATGGACATCAATCTATCGCTCCAATAAACCTAGAATCACTGGTAACAATTGTTTCTTGCGCGAAACCATACCCGTAGCATGCCTGGTTCCATCCGGCTGTTGAACATAGGGTAGTTCGTCAAGGATGATGGGGGCATCTGAGATTAGTAAACGGCTAGACCCGCGCACAACATCTGTCACCATGAGCATAGCAAAATCCAGACTTTGTTTCTTACGTAATTCATCCAAAGCAACACCTAACTCTTGGCGATGTTTACTTAGCTGCATTAGACTGGTAACCTCAGCTTGAGAAATAGAAAAATTCAAGCCACCAGCTTCATACACTTTCATGTCAGTACTAACAATTTCATCTGGATCTCGGGTTGACAGGCCGGCACCCGCTTTCAATACTTGCTCTCCAAAAGATTGCAATGTTTCTCCTTTAAGAGCGCTTTCCCAAGAAAATGCCCAACGAGCCAAGCGTTCTGCGGCTAAATGATCACGCTCAGTTGTTGTGGGTGAAGTTAACAGCAGGGTATCTGAAATCAAACCTGAGAGCAATACGCCAGCAATATCTGGCGGAGCACTTAGGCCTGCATCCTCAATACGCTCTGAAACCAGGGTGCTCGTGCTGCCTACAATATCCACGGTGAAACGGATAGGTGTACGTGTAGATGGATTTCCCAGGCGATGGTGGTCGAGAATCTCAATAATTTCAGCTTCTTCTAACGCTCCAATGGCTTGCTCGCTTTCATTGTGATCAACCAGAACTACGCGAAGCCTGGGCGGATTTAGCAAATCACGCTGTCGGCAAACACCAACATATTGTTTTTTTTCATCAACAACAAAGAAGAAATTGCGTTCTTCTCGCAATATGCGCGGTAATGCATCCCGAATTCGACTACCTGCCTGAAAACGCAAAATACCAGTTTCAGCCGCCTCATGACTGGGGACATCTAAAAAATCAGCGATGCGCATTTCTTGGCGTTTAGGATGTGGACCAATCCATTTGCTAAAAAAATTAAATAAACTTAATCCAGTAAGCAATCCGTAAGGTGTGCCATCATCATTAACAAGGGGCGCAACACCACCTGTACGATTTGCAACAGCCCAAGCATCTCGAAGCTTCCCATCAGGAGGAGTAGTATCCATGCGCCGGGTGACACCTTCAAAGCGGGGAGAAGCGTCTGTTAACAAAACTGGCGGGTCAACTTTCAAACGATCAAGAACCCACAACGTTTGCTGATTAAGAGCGCCAGCTCGCGCGGCAATGACATCATCTCCATCACGTTCACGAAGCAGCCAAGCATACCCCAAAGCAGAAGCAATTGAATCGGTATCTGGATTTACATGCCCTACAACAAATATCCGCTCTTGCATGTTATGGTAACTCCTCTTTAAAAGGTGCTTTGTTCCCTTCTTCAGTATAAAACCGCTGCGTTGGATAGGCAAAATCAATATCCTCATACTGAGAAAAAACCTGTAAAACTTCTTCCCAGATTTCATGCTCACTGCTGCGTCGATTTCGAATACCACATAAATAGCGCAGGGTGAGCAAGATACCGCTTTCTCGAACGCTAGTGTAAACTGTAGGTGCTGATTGTGTATAACTGATCATATAGCCCTTAGCTTTTTCATCACTGTAACCGGTCAAATCACCATCTGGAATAACGGCATATCTCTCAACAATTTCTTGAAGTAAGACTTTCGCTTTGCTCCAATCACTCTCAAACGTGATCAAGACTGGAATTTCATGCCATAGCTGCTCAATACCACGCGAGAAATTTACCAAGGGTTCTAAAAACATTTTTCCATTGGGAATATGTATCACTCGCCCAGTGCTTTGATCCGCGTCAACCCAATTGCCAATCTCCAAAATTGAAAATTCAAAAACATTGATATCAACAACATCGCCTGAATATTTCCCGATTTCAATGCGCTCGCCGATTGAAAAAGGTCGCCGCCATAAAATCAACACCCATCCAAAGAAATTTGCTATTGGGTCTTTCATGGCAATCGCGAGACCCGCTGAGAGTAAACCTAGATAGGTTGAAAAGGCATCTAATCCTCCACGCAGCCAAATTCGCCCGAAAACCAAAATCAACAAAAAATAGAAGAGATAAGTGCTATTTTTTCGCCATTGATAGCGCGTTCTTTCCGCTTCTATTCGCACTATGAAAAAACGCATAACAAAGCGATAGAATATCCAAACAACAATTACCCACAATAACGACAAGAGAAGCTTTTGTTGATTGTCAGGTGAGAGAATGAGAGCTTTCTCTAGCCATGCGAGAAAGGTAGCCATATAACTATTCCTGTACTTAATTCCTAAGAGCCTTCCAGATCTTCTCAGGAGTAATCGGAATCGAATCGATATTAACACCAACAGCGTTAAAGACAGCATTGCCTACTGCAGGAGCAACACCATCTAAAGGAATTTCAGCAACCGCTTTGACGCCAAAGGGATGACTTGGTTCAAAGACTTCTACAAATATGGTTTCCAATTCTGGCATCTCATGCGATTGAAAGATATGGTAATCCCGCAAATCTTTTTCACGCGGTTGGCCACGATCGTTATAAACCATCTCTTCACAAACAGCGTAACCTAACGCTTGCACCATACCGCCTTCAATTTGACCTGTTGCCGCAATCGGATTAACAATAACACCCGAATCAACTGCCATCACCAATTTATCTACCGTTAATTGACCAGTTTCAATATCAACGGTCACTTCTGCAAATTGAGCAGCAAAAGGTGGTGGAGCAACTTCCGACATATATGATCCAACTGCCATGATCTGCTCTTGATCTTCCTCGTGCAATGAGTGCAAAGCTATGTCGGCCAAGGTCACCGAATTGCCATTTGATGCAATTGCTTTGGATTCTTTCAGATGAATTTTATCAGCACTCACACCCAACATCTTTTCAGCACGCTTTTTTATGATTGAAGCGATTTTATCTGCTGCTTTGGTCACTGCCGCCCCAGAAATATAGGTAGTACTTGAAGCATACGCTCCGACATCGAATGGGGTAAAATCAGTATCAGATGAGTAGACAATAAAGTTATCGGTAGAGCACCCTAGCACTTCGGCGGCCATTTGTGCTAAAACGGTATCTGAGCCAGTACCCAAATCAGTTGCTCCAATTAGTAGGTTGAAAGAGCCATCATCATTAAGTTTAATACTAGCACCACCCATATCTAGATATGGAATGGCCGTACCTTGCATGACCATCGCAACGCCAATACCGCGTCTCAGGTGAGGTTTTCCCGAGACCTGCTGCCAATCTACATTGCCATATTTTTTGTCCCAATTAATTTCATTTTTACCTTGATTTACACATTCCTTGATTTCGTTGGTTTCGATAGTTTCCGGTCTCGGTTCACGCCCCTCACTCCAGGCAGTGCTGAAGGGATGCAGCTCGCCGGATCGCAGCGCATTCTTTAAACGAAATTCAATTGGATTTATATTAAGTTTGTGAGCAATTTTTTCTAAGTGTCGTTCTACCGGCCAAAATCCTTGCGGCACCCCATACCCTCGATACGCACCTGAAGGTAAATGATTGGTGTACACCACATCAGCATTAAATCGAATATTTGGGTTCTTGCGATATTTGCCATCTCCCACATACATTGCCATAGATTTGTGCCCGGTATTACCGGTGACCGTCAATGCGTGGGCGCCATTTGCCCCGGTATCACTCAGGGTATACATCTCATTTGCAGTGATGGTACCATCATTTTTAACACCGGTTTTCATTCGCACACGCATGGGATGGCGGGCACGAGAGGATATAAACTCTTCTTCTCGACTAGTCTCATAAACTACCGGACTGCCGGTAGCAATGGTTAAGTGTGCTGCGACATCCTCAATCAGCATTTCTTGCTTCCCGCCAAAACCACCACCTATACGAGGTTTGACAACCCGGATACGCTTCACTGGCAAGTTAAGTACTGGGGCAATCATACGACGCACATGAAAAGGCACCTGCGTACTCGTACGAATAACTAAGCGATCATCTTCGTCCCAATAGGTAATCACAGCATGAGGTTCAATATGCGCCTGCTGTACTTTCGAAACAATATATTCAGATTCAAATATCTGGTCAGCCTCAGAAAAACCCTGTTCCAAATCACCGATATCAATCCGAATTTCTGCTGCTAAATTTCGAGAAGGGTCTGAATCAGCAAAGCCAACATATTCCGGAGAGTCGTGCAAAATTGGAGCGCCTGGCTGCATAGCCTCTCTGGTGTCCAGGAGCGGCTCCAGGACTTCATATTCGACATCGATCAACCTAAGGGCGGCCTCAGCAATTTCGGCGGTCTCAGCGGCCACGAAAGCAACCCGATCACCGACAAAGCGAACCTTCTTATCAAGAGAAAAGGTGTCTAGCGGTCCAGGAATAGGGTGTGACTGCCCTGCGGTGGAATAGACGACACGAGGGATATCCTCATGCGTAAGCACCGCAGCAACACCATCTAAAGCGCGAGCGCGAGTGACATCAATATTTTTAATCAGTGCGTGCGCATGAGGGCTGTGCAATATTTTTGCGATTAACAAATCACGTATTTCAAAATCAGTCGTGAAAACTGATTTCCCTAAAGCCAATTTCACTGCATCCACTTTAGGCTCAGATTGCCCTACACTTTGAAAGGCTTCACTCTCAGGGACTTTTCGAACTTGCGTATCATTAAAAGCAGGAATTGTCTCTCCTCGCATTACAGCAGCAGCTCGCTGAACAGCCTGGACAGGTTTTTTATATCCCGTGCAACGACAAAGCACACCTGATAAAGCATCACGCACCTCCGTTTCACTTGGATTGGGTTGATGATCGATCAACGCTTTAGCCGCAAGAATTTGAGCCGGAGTGCAGTAACCACACTGAATGGCGCCTGTTTCGATAAAAGCTTGCTGAAGGGGGTGCAAACCATCAGATGTCCGCCAAGCATGATCAGGATGTTCTCCCAGCGCTTCAATAGTCGCTATTTTATGACCCTCCGCCTGAGCAGCCAAGTACAGCGTTGCATTAATAGGGTCCCCATCCACAAGTACTGTATCTGCTCCAGTTTGGCCATGCTCATCTCCAAACTTAACACCATGATAACCCAAAGAACGCAAAACCTTGAACAGACTATCCCCTGGTGCTGCTTGAATTTCTTTTTCTTCCCCATTGATAAGTAATTTTATTTTCATCGTTGACCCTCGCATATTTTTTAAAACGAGATTTTCCGGAAAAGTAGATTTTCTATTAGTTTAGATTGCTAATTAGTCATTATCGACAAAAGAAACGAAATCTAATATTAAAATGTTCTAATCACATCACCTTCGCAATATCCAGCCAATTGGTCCCGATTTCTTTGTTGGCAATATTCATGGCTTCTTGAGAACCAAGCACAACCACTTTGCCATCATCTTTAATTTTTGCTAATATTTTGGCAAATTCCTTGAAATCATCTTGTTTTGTTGCAATTACTTCATTACGATACTGCTGCAAGAATTCATCGCTGACACCTAATAAGTGACGTGTCATTGATGTGTATCCCTTCGCATCCGGGAGTCTATAAGCGTCTATCCCACCTATGGCACCAATAATAACCTTGATCAATTCTTCATCGCTGAGATCGAGGGACATCAAGAATGGTGCTGTTCCATCATAATTTTCTAAACTACGCAACAAATTGGGGTCACGATAAGAGAGATAATTAAACAATCCTGACTGCTGGTCAAATGTTGAGAATCCACCATAGGCTCCACCCTGTACTCGGATTTTCTCCCACAACCAGGTGGTCCCGAGATAGCGCGTAATAACTGCGATGGTTCCACTTAATTTATAACCCATTTGGTATAGATTTGCGCCCTTACCTACATAGTTGACTTGTGCGGGGATGCTCAAACCCTCATGGATTTGGTTATAATCGGGATCCCATTTTTCCTTTGATGCTTCCATTTGAGGCAATATGCTAATTAATTCCATCAAGAAAGGCTGGACTTTAAGCCAGGCATCTTCATTCACAGTAATATTTATCAGTAAATTACTTTGATTTATTAACAATTTGCGCAGCAATTCCAATTTGCTTAGCACTCCAGACCAATCATTTTCAATCGATTCAATTAATTTTCTTAAGAAAAACAGAAAATCGATTCCACCAATTTGTTCAGAAACCCAATCTGCTTCATTGAATTTGGCTTTGAGACGGTTATTTACAACTATGTGTCCAGTAGGAATTAGACTCGCCTCTGCTCCAGCTTTCTCTTCAAGGACGATTTGACGAAATCGTTCTTGATTGTCCAGATTGGCTGTTAGCAATATTTCTTCTAAAAGTTTTAAAAGTTTAGGAGCACTCTCAATAATTGATTTTCCCCGATAGAACAAATATGTTGCGCTTTGATCTAAATCCTTAATCATAGAAGAAAACACATTTGGTCGAATTCCACCAGTATCACGTCCAATACGCTGAGAAAGTCTGACAAAGTCTTCAGTATCTGTACCCATTTCCAATAGGGCGCGTCCAAACAATGCCACAAAAGGTAGCAATTCTTGAGGTAATGCATGCAAATCAAAGCCAATATCTAAATAAAGGATGCCGTTGGTCGAGAGGTCATGGTGCAAAATCGGAACATCATTAATCTTAGTATCAACAATCGGAATGGGTTTGTGATCTTTATCCAAATCAGCCAAGGTAAGCATCGGCAAGGTGCGCAGTGCATCTGGTGAATCAGCCGTATTTTGAATTTCGATCAGCTTTTGTGTCATTTCTATAACGGCATCAATTTGCTCCCCTGACATATCCTTTTGGATTTTTTCTAATTTGGCTCGCTCTTCCCTTTCATCACGCTGGTTTAACATCGGATCAGGATTCAACAAAACACTTGTATGGTGAGAATTGTCAATCAAATAATTTTGAATAAGATCCTCAAAATATCGATCTCCATGACCTAATTTTTCTTTGATGATCCTAAGTGGGGTTTCAAAAGCCAGGGATGCAAATGGATCAAAGTCATATAACCAAAATTCCAAGGCTCGCAGCATGAAAACAATACCACGAGGGTAAGCGCCAGTGTTATTTTCTCGCAAATTAAACTCAATCGTATTAATCGAAGCAGCGACAGTATCAGGATCAATACCATTCGCGGACAAATCCTCCAGGGTTTCCTTGATCAATGCTTCGACTTTATCGGCATCTTTACTATCAATCCCTTTCAGCCCTGTTGAGAAAAATATTTGTCGCAATTCGTTTTCTAACCCAATACCCGCTAAATCTTCTCCCAAATTTGACTCAAGCAATGCTTTACGTAAAGGGGAAGCAGGACTTCCTAAAAGTATATGTTCTAGAATTGATAATGCCAATGAAATTTCTGCATCACCTTGCTCAGCCAACAGCCAATTTAAAGTTAAGTAACTTTTTGCATTTTCGTCGCTAGCAGCATAAGGGGCAGTGACAGTTTTAGGTGCATACATTTTTGTTTGCAATGCAACGGCCGATTGAACAAGTGCTGCCGCATAATCAGAAAGGCATTCATTCATCAAACGTAATCGTTCACCAGGATCATCGTCCCCATAAAAGAAAATTCGGGCGTTGGAAGGATGATAGTATTTCTCGTGGAAACCTTTAAATTGCTCATAAGTCAAATCGGGAATAATTTTTGGGTCGCCCCCTGAAGACACACTATAAACATGTCCCGGGAACAGTGAGTATTGCACCTCGTTGTTCAAAATACGATTAGGATCTGAGTATGCCCCTTTCATCTCATTAAAAACAACACCCTTATAAACCATCTCATCCTTGGGATCTTCCATTTCGTAATGCCAGCCTTCTTGATCAAGGATATTGGGGTGCAGTAAAGGGTGGAAGACGGCATCAATATAGACATCAATTAGGTTATAAAAGTCTTGTAAATTCTGACTTGCACAGGGATAACAAGTTTTATCAGGAAATGTGAATGCATTGACAAAAGTTTGTAACGATCCCTTGAGCAGCTCTACAAATGGCTCTTTAACAGGATATTTTTGTGATCCAGCCAGAACAGCATGTTCTAAAATATGAGCAACACCATCACTTACAATAGGGGGAGTGCGAAAAGTGATTCCAAAGACTTTGTTCTCATCATCATTTTCCATAGATATCAACTCGGCCCCTGTAATTTCATGACGATATAAGTTTGCAAGGGCATTTATCTCGGGAATATTTTGTTTTTTGATTAACTTAAATCCATGCAACACTGTCATCTCCAACTCCAATCAGATCAATACCTATAATTATCCTTCATCTAACTAACAGCTTTCATACACCGAGATATTAGTTTGGATGCCATTTCACTTCTATACTCAGAACTTGCCCAAGAATCACCAGCTTCCCGATAGGCATCTAAGGCTGCGGTTTCTGCCCCAGCACCGGTAGGACCATCCATTGCCAAAAGAGGTGCTGAGCCATAGCCTCCCAATGCAACCCGTGTGCGGCCTGATGGCCATAGGGCTACAGCAGCACAAACGATTGGTAGATCAGCCGGTGACCGAGCTACATATTGATAATCCAAACGCACACCCGCAGGAAAAGCTACCTCAACGATCAACGCTCCATTTAACAATTCTTCTCTCAAGGGCAGTAAATCTCCAATGCTTATTTGCTGCACATCTGTACCCTGCTTGGCAATCTCCAATTGCGCATCCAGGGCCAGCATGGCAGTCGTAAAAGCTGAGCGACCATCTGCGGACACCAATGTTCCAGCAACCGTTGCTACTTGCCGTGTGTTATAAGTGGCTTGATGTTGGATTGTCCGAGACAAAGCTTTAGGCAGCCCTTCGGCATCCAACAAATTTTGCAAGGTCAATGCAGCTCCAAGTTTCCAAGTTTTATTCCCCGTTTTAAGTTTATCAATGCCAAGGGCTTGCAAATCAACAACTTCAAAATCGATATCAGAAGCCTGGTTGAGAACCGTACCGCCACCCAAGGGCCGCGTATTCGGATCTGTTCGTGCCAATAATGCTAAAGCCTCATCCACTTTCTCAGGGCGATGATAAGCTGTAATCATAATCATTCTCCAATTATCGATATAAGCCCATCCCCATTAGTAATTCCAGGGCTGACGATAGAAAAGCATTTAATCTGGGTAAACCTTCCAACCTAAATCTTCAAGATCTACTTCATCCAAGGCTTCTGGGGGAACATCAACTAAAATAGCTTCAGCCTCAATTAAGAGATTACCTCCTGGGCCAAAAACCTGGGCCTCAGACATAGCCGATCGTCGTTTAGTTTTTATTGCTTGGGCAACAATTCTAATAGGTTTGCCAATTGGAACTGGTTTCCTATATTGCACATTCAGTTTGGCAGTGTACATAAAACGGACATTTTTGGGGTCGCTACCCATATGTACACGCCCAAGAGCTTCGTCAACCAAAGCTGCGGTTATGCCGCCATGTACAATGCCAGGATAACCTTGGAAACGATCAGGAACAATATAGTTAACTTCAATTTCTCCCGGCGCTGTTTCATAAAATTTCAGCTTCAAACCATATTCATTTTCCAGACCGCATACAAAACAATGGCGTGAGTTGGGTTGTTTGGTTTTGATAATCATAAACAACAAGCTTTGTGGATATATTTATAGGTAAGGGACACTTCATAAAAATCAATAACATTCACTTAATTTAGCCGCTATTTCAACGAAAAAGTATCAATGAGTAATTTAACATTACCGCCAACAGGATAAAGAATTGGACAAGTTGCGCCACGTTTGATATACTCCTGCACTTTTGCACGGGCTTCATCGGGAGTACCCGAAGCAGTGATCCGATATATTAAATCTTCAGGTACAAGATGTTTGGCTTTGTCAATTTGCTCTTTCGTAGCTGGCCAACCCAAGATTGATTGAATTTCAGCTACAACATCGTTTGATACTCCTGATGCTTTAGCTATATGCGGTTGTTGCGCAAGGTATTGGGTTAACAAACCTCTTGTATGGTCAATTGCTTTGTCATGATCTTCATCCACAGAACATACAACTAATTGTGGACGATCGATATCATCTATTGTTTTCCCTGCTTTCTTTGCACCAGCAGTCAACAAATCAATGGCTTGGTCATTATATTCAGGCGGCACACAGTAATTGAGAACGGCTCCGTCACAAATTTCACCGGTAAGCTGCATCATCTTGGGTCCGGTCGCCCCTATCATGATTTCTACATCTCGCGGTTCTCGCCGCCCATGAACTACATCCAATTCGATATCTTTTACTTGGTGAAATTCACCATCAAAGGTAACCCTTTCCATATTCAGTAAGCGGCGCAGTACTTCAACAGTTTCCCGCATAGCCTTCAGGGGTTTACGTCGAGTAATTCCCACATTAGCAGCCAGAGGGTCCCACCAGGCGCCGATTCCACAGATCGTGCGGCCAGGAGCCAAATCATCCAAAGTTAAAAAAGTAGCCGCGAGTAATCCAATGTTGCGCGTCCAGTTATTCAGCACACCAGAACCGACTTTAATTTTCTCGGTCACAGCAGCATACGCAGCCATAGGCACAATAGCATCGCGAACCAGGCGCGACTCAGCCTGCCAAATAGCTTCAAATCCGTGCTCTTCAGCATAGCGAGCATACTCTAACCCATCGCGCAAATCATGCGAATCTTGTAAATATAAAGCAACCCGATCAACCATTATTTACCTCCAATAGTTATTTCAATTCAATATTTAATTTCTTTTCCAACAATGCTAAATCTTCAGGTTCATCTAAATCTAAAATAAGGGAGGAAAGTTCACAAATTTCTAGACGCGCACCAGCTTCAAGAGCAAGTTCACAATGTTTCTTAAATGAATTATTTCCATATTGATATTCGATTAAATCAGGAGGTGATAGTATCAATGCGTTAGTTCCGTTTTTATTGCGATCCGGCACAACGACCACAACCGGGGGGTCAACGGCTTTGCTCAACATTACTAATATATCCTCAGGTGTAATTAGAGGTAAATCGGCAGGCAAAACTAAAACGCTTTGCGTTGCATAAGTCTTGGCAATTACCGTTGCTCTTGAAAGTGCAACGTTTATTTGAGGAGCGCCATTTTCCTGGACAGTTCGAGCACCCAAACTTCGAGCTAATGAAAGTGCCGCTTGATCACGACTGACAACCAGAACGTGGGCAATCTCTGGAACACTCATCAAGGTGTTAATAGTATTTGCCAACAACTCCTCGTTCAATGCAGTGCACTCGTCAGGAGTTAATACTTTAGCTAAACGAGACTTACCTCTCCGCAATGGCTTAACAGGAACAATGGCCCATAAACTCATAAATCCTATTTCCTTTCGTAGGCCTATATTTTATCATCAGACACAAGCTGAAACCGATCACTTCACCATTCAAACAACATATATTTCAATTTCCATCTCCACTTAGTGTCCATCAACATGCTCCGGGAAAATTTTAAAAATCACACGAATTTCATCAGGAGAATTGAGTTCAAAATATGCATCATCCGTGTATTTTCCGGCTAAGATATTGATGTGATCGCGTGCATTTTCCTCAGTGATCTCCACAACGCGACCTCGGATTTGCAGATAACGATACACGCTTCCCGTATCCATGATTGCCAACGCAACTTGGGGGCGGGAGCGTATATTTCGATCCTTCGTACGACCTTTGGCTGTGTTGATCAAGATATATTCCCCATCAGTATTGAACCAGACTGGCGTAACCTGCGGAGAGCCATCAGTCATCGTTGTCGCCAAAAAAGCAATTGCTTTTGTTTGATCATCTAGTAAATCTTGATATGATTCGGGGATTCTTTTCATATACACACACTTCTTCTCTGTTTATTAACAGACTTGGATAATTATTCATGCCTAGCATTGAAGTCTAAGCAATCCTGTTTTTTTCCTAACGAAACATATCCTTATCTTTCGTACGCAGCAATTCTGGCAATTCCGCTTCCCGCAAGGGATAAGGAAGACCTCGGGCATGTACAATGGGCGTACCCTCAGCGGCTTGCCCCATCATCAAAGATGCCGCGGCGGCGAGTTCATCAGCAACACCTACTACAGTTACTTGCAGCTCATAATCAAATAAATCTTGTTCTCCACGCAAATCTGCTACACCAGGCACTCCAGAAATACCTATACTCACGCCAACAGTGCCCAAGCGCCATGCCCTACCGTGGGAGTCAATAATCATCACGCCAAGTTGCGCCCCGGTTTCTAGCTCCAATGCAGTTCGCAGTGCGTCAGCTGAAGAATCAGAATTTTCAGGCAGCAGCAAAACCCAGTCATCGGGATTTCCTCCATCACCACGCACATTAGAATGATCAATGCCAGCGTTAGCACAGACAAATCCCAAATTATGTTCGACGATAATTAATCCCAGGCGCGTACGCAGTATTTCCTTGCTTTCAGACAAAATTAGCTCAACCAAACGTGGATCTTTTTCTGTTTCTATCCCTAAAGTCTCTGCTTTTAGAGAGGGGGTTATGTCGTTCAAGTTAACCAAGCGCCCCTCTGCCTTGGAGACAATTTTTTGCGCCAACACTAGAACATCACCATCCTGCAATGAAATTTGCGAGTAGGACAGTGCGCTTAAGATGATCTGCGCTAAATCATCACCGGGCTTGACCAAAGGAATACCTGAAAGTGCTGTAAGCGTTAACGGCATATGATTTGTCCCGCTATTAAATACCTGTAATGCCAATACTGGCTGTTTTCACCTTATGGAATTTGTTCAAACTAATTAAAATAGCGGTCAGTCCTTCCACCGTAACAGCATTGACCAAGCCTCCAGCATAAAAAGATTTCATACCGCCAGCCTCGGCTAATTCAATCACCTGCTCCGCCGCGTCAACATCATTTGAGCAAATTAGTACATCGCTATCAATAGGTTCGTCTAATTTTCTTAAGGCATGGGCGGGAACATTTTGGAATGCGGCCACAACACGGACCCCTTCTCCTAGAATTTCCTGAGCAATTTCTGCTGCTGCAGGTGGTGCAGGCGGTTTTGGGTCACGAAAGTCAATTCTAGCAGTAGCATCAGCCAGAATCTTGCCCTGCAGTGCATTTTTCAAACCATTTAACGCTGCTTGCTGGGCCGATTGCACTACTGTGAGTACAGATATGTCGGCTGCTCGGGCTGCAGCATCATTTTCCATGCCTGTAATCGTATCAATACCAAGCGTTAAATTTAGTTCAGCAGCGGTTATATCGGCTTTTTCCTTTTGGCGAGAACCGATAATAATTTGATAACCAGCGTTCGCCCAACGCAGAGCCAGGCCTGGTCCTTCTTTCCCAGTGCCGCCAAGGACGGCAACGATCGGTTTCTTCATGGTCATACTTATCTCCTTTAATCTCACCGCAGCTAAAAAACTGCTTTAATTATTTTTTCTTCAGAATTTCGTTTACTGTTTGTTTTTTTTACCAACTTTCACTATGTAAATTGATAAATGGGTTGATTAACTTGAGTATCTTCCAACATAATTTTCGTACCGCTGCCAAATTTTTGGGGCCATTTCGCGAGCATGAGCTGCAATTGCTTCTTCATCCAAAGTAAGCAGTTTCCGTTCACGCATTAATATTTTTCCTTCTACGATGGTCGTAGTAATCATACTTTCGTTAAAACCAAAAATGATCTGCCAGGGCAAATTCCCTACAGTCAAGGGTGTATGTGGATGATAATCTACAAAAATCAAATCTGCTTGTGCGTCAGGAACAATCACCCCTAGTGGTGCTTCCGGGAAAAACATTTCGGCAAGCGCTGCGTTGTTGTAAATTCCCATTTGCATTACATCCATACCATTCATTCGACGCGGATCGCTGTTTATGACTTTATGCAGCAAATATACTGTTTTCCACTCATCCCACATAGTTGAGGAAAATCCATCTGTTCCCAAGCAAACCGGTATTCCGAGACGCAGCAATGATTCAACCCCAGCGGCACCAACTGCATTATTCATATTTGAACGTGCCTGGTGAGTCACCCAAGTATTGGATTCGGCAAGCAGCTTAGCTTCACGGGCATCAATATGGATAGCGTGAGCAACAATGGAATTGGGTCCTAATATGCCATGCTTGTGCAAACGATCAACGGTTCGTAATCCATATTTCTCCAGACTATCATACTGATCAACTTGATGTTCAGCGACATGGATATGAAATCCTGCACCTTCAGGTAACGCTGCTTGACAGGCATCCAATGTGGAAGCTGTTAATGTAAGTGATGCATGTAACCCAAAGGAAGCTGCTAACCGAGAATGTGATCGGACATAATTGGACTTTATGAAACGAACATTTTCTTGAATGCCCGCTTTTGCGCCAGCTTCTCCATTGCGATCAGTTACTTCATAACACAATGCTGCCCGAACACCAGCTTCATCAACAGCATCAGCAATTACATCCATTGATCCGTCGATAAAATTTGGCGAAGCATGGTGGTCGATCAAAGTTGTTGCGCCGTGCTTAATGGCGTCTACCAGCATGATCAAGGCGGAGAAACGGACTGCTTCTTCATCTAGTGCCATATCCAAAGGCCACCATAATTTATCGAGTATTTCCGGAAAATCTTTAGGCGCCGGTCCTGGAATAGCCATACCTCGAGCAAAAGCACCATAAAAGTGTGTGTGAGCAACTATGCTGCCCGGCAAAATATATTGACCTTGGGCATCCAAACGGTCAACATCGGGGTATTTTTCATCCATTTCAACTTGCGGACCAAGCTCTCTGATCTTGCCATCCTCGACATAGATGGCATAGTTTTCAAGAACACGATTTTCTTTTTCCCAGGTTATGACTTTCCCATTGGTAATCAGCATACTTTTCTCCATATAAGACAAGAACCAATTTCACAAACAACAATTATCTAAAAATCAATCACAAATTCTTCCTGGAAAACATTTTCCAACGCATCAGGTATAAGTTTTCGCACCCATTCAATTGCTTCTTGCCCATTTATTTTTAAGTGATGCTTAGCT
>JBDLJO010000002.1:0-58946 GCA_039714275.1 Chloroflexota bacterium
GTTGCCTTTTCGCTCGCGATCATCATTTTTGGTCAAATAGTAGACACCCAATACCATGTCTTTGGAAGGGCTGACAATCGGTTCACCGCTGGCTGGTTTCAAGAGGTTTCTACTAGAAAGCATCAGTTGGCGAGCTTCATCAACAGCTTTCTTAGAAAGCGGCACGTGCACAGCCATTTGATCCCCATCGAAATCGGCGTTAAAAGCGGTACAAACAAGGGGATGTAATTGGATTGCTTTGCCTTCAATCAAAATAGGCTCAAAGGCCTGAATACCTAAGCGGTGCAATGTAGGCGCACGGTTGAGCATAACGGGGCGTTCTTTGATCGCTTCTTCAAGCGCTTCCCAAACTTCGGGCCGGCTGCGTTCAATAAGGCGCTTGGCACCTTTAACGTTGGTAGCGTACCCCTGGCGCACCAATCGTGATATCACAAAAGGACGGAATAGTTCTAAGGCCATGCCCTTTGGCATACCACACTGATGGATTTTTAATTTAGGGCCAGATACAATCACCGAGCGACCAGAGTAATCAACACGCTTACCCAAAAGGTTGCGGCGGAAACGTCCTTTTTTACCTTTGAGCATATCACTGAGAGACTTCAACTCCCGGCGTCCGCGGCGAGAACGGGCTTTACCACGCTGCGAATTATCGATCAACGAGTCAACTGCTTCTTGAAGCATACGTTTTTCATTTCGCACGATCACATCGGGCGCACCGAGTTCTAATAAGCGCTTGAGGCGGTTATTACGGTTAATCACGCGACGGTAAAGATCATTCAAATCTGAGGTAGCAAAACGGCCACCATCTAGCTGCACCATTGGGCGGAGATCGGGGGGAATAACCGGCAAAACAGTCTGGATCATCCAAGCAGGTTGGTTACCAGAATTACGGAAAGCCTCGGCAATCTTCAGACGGCGTGTGGCTTTGGTTCGTTTTTGTTTGCTCCCTGATGTGCGCAAAGTGTGTCGGAGTTCTACTGACAAGGCTTCCAAATCGAGTCGTTTTAGGATGTCCAGGATAGCTTCCGCACCCATATCCGCGTGGAAAACCTGTCCCCAACGAGAACGTAATTCGCGATATCGCAGTTCGCCCATAAAGGTCAAAGGCTGTAAATCAAGCAATTCGTTACGTAAACGTTTATATTCACTCTGGGAAGCCTGGGCGTCATCTTCAATTTTGCTACGCTTCTCGTTGAGATGCTGTTCAGTTTCTGCACGCAAACGGGCAATATCTAATTTGATGTGTTCCAACTCACGCTGTCGTTGTTCTTTCAACTCACCTTCCAAATCTTCGAGGCGGCCCTTGACAACTTTTTGCACACTGCCCAGATGCTGGCTGTTAACGGTCTCTCCAGCTGGAACAATTACTGTTTCTGTACCAGGGAATATAATATCCCGGCGAACTTCTTCCCCTGATCTTTCTTGCAGTTCCATTTCAAGCTGCTGGCCCTTTTGCATAATCGGGTCAAGTTCAGCAGCGATAACATCGTCGTAGCGAGCCTTAATGTCTTCTTCGCTTTTTTCTAATTCGATGATCTTTTGATCACGATTCTGTTTGATCTCATCAAGCTGAAGGCCACCTTGATCTTGAGATTCATCTACTCCACCAGAATGCTCTTCATCGAGACGCGCAAGAGCACGTTCACGAGCATCCTCATCAACATAGGTAACTACGTATTGAGCAAAATAAAGAACCCGATCTAAATTGCGGCGAGAGATATCCAGCAGCAAACCCAGGTATGATGGCAGTCGACGTGCATACCAAATATGGGCAACCGGGGCGGCTAAATCGATGTGACCCATACGTTCCCGTCGGACAGCGGATCTGGTTACTTCTACACCACACTTATCACATACAATGCCTTTGTAGCGGATATTCTTATATTTCCCACAGTAACACTGCCAATCGCGGGTAGGACCGAAAATCGCCTCACAAAATAAACCATCTTTCTCTGGACGCAAGCGTCGATAGTTAATCGTTTCAGGCTTGAGTACCTCGCCATATGACCAATCATGAATAATTTCTGGCGATGCTAAACCAATTTTTAGTTTCTTCAGACCTTTCGTTTCCACGCGTGTGCCTCCCGGGGCTACCTGTATATTCAATTACCGATGCTAACCGCATCAATCTATTATGCTTAAGTCGCTCTCAATGACCTATTGAGATACTTCGAACATATGTACTGGTAAAAGACAAACAAAAGCAAGCGCATGAGGTTTTTTCCGTCTCAAGCGCTCGCAGCGATTAAATATTTTTATTGTACGCGGTTTGAATTATACAAGATGCCCCCACCCCAGTCAAGGTTCAGATGCGATAAAAGCGGTGCTAGATCTTTACTCAACTGTTTGATGAATGGGAATTTCAAAGTAAAAGATACTCCCAGTTCCCAGCTGACTTTCAACACCAACACTGCCTTGATGGCGCTCGACAATGGATTTCACAATCGCCAATCCAAGCCCTGTGCCCCGATCTTTCGTACTATGGCGATCAGCACTGCGATAAAACTTTTCAAATAATCTGGGCTGATCAATTGGTGATACTCCAATCCCTGTATCCTGCACTGCAAAGATCACCTTCTGGTTTCGAGCTGTGACACGAACCCAAACGGCTCCGCCTGCGGAAGTATACTTTACAGCATTCTCTACCAATTTTTGAACAGCTTGCTGCAGCAAAGCTTGATCGCCTTCTATTTGCTGCGGCAGCAATTGAGGGATTTCTACTTGTAGTTGAACTCGTTTTTGATCTGCCTGCCCCTGAATGTTTTCTATGACCTGATCAATTAAATGGCTGACCTCAAGCATTTCTAGCTGTAATCCTACGCCGGCCTCAATTCGTCCAATATCGAGCAAACTGCTAATTAAATGGGTGATTCTTTCGATGCCTATATCGATTTTCCGAACATAGTTAGTTTGTTGGGGGTTTAAATCTCCGACCATGTCTAACATGGTTGCATAGCCACGCATCAGGGTTAATGGTGATCTCAAATCATGACTGACCGTAGCAACAAATTCGGATTTCAGAGAATCTAATTCTTTGAAATGGGTCACATCTCGCAAAACGCAAACACGCCCAATTTGCTGACTTTCGGCTTCAATCGTGGAAGCGGCAGCGAAATAAAACCTTCCATTGGGCAATGAAATTTCAATCGAACTATCTTCTTGTGTTGAAGGGCGCAGCAGATCAATCAACGAATCTTGGGTAATAACATCTTCTACAGGTTGACCAATACTGGCTTCCAACCCCATACCCAAGGCTTGCCAGGCAGCACGATTCACCAGCAGCAATTGATCAAGTTGATCGGTAACCAGGACAGGATCTGGTGTAGATGCCAAAATTGCAGCCAGTCGGCCGCGTTCAAATTCAGCCGTCATAAAGAGGTGGGCATTCGATGCAGCCAGGGCAGCCTGACCAGCAATTGTAGTCAAAAATTGAACTTCTTCATCAGAAAAGGTGTGAGGTTGACCATAACCCAACCATAAAACGCCGTAGCGTAGATGTTCGTGGAAAAGGGAGACTGCTAATAAGCTTCCCAAATGCGGGGCATCGGGGCCAAATTCTAACAGCGGCGTTCTAGTTGGATTGGTCAAAACCAGTTGTTTATATCCATGAGCAATCATTACTGCAAGAATTTGGTCATCGAAGTAGCTAAAAAGTTCCGAATCACGTCCCAAGCCCAGGCTGGATGGCATACTGCTGTTATGAATTTCCGATACTACGTCAGAAGTTAACACAATCCGAGCTGATGTTGCTCCCATGCTTAAGGCCGATTCCAGGATGGGCTTTACAGCAGTTTCAATTTCCAAACTAGAGGCCACTCCCTGGCTAACCAACAGAAGACGATTGAGTTCATCGAGGCGCGCTTTTAAGCTGAGCCGCATTTGCTCAAAAGAATAGCGCAAACGACCCACTTCATCATGGCCACCTGACTGCAAAGAATGGTCAAGTTGACCTTGAGAAATCCGCTCCGCTTCATTGGTCAATGAGCGAAGTGAAGAAGTGATTACCCGTAAACTGACTCGCAGCAATATCGCTGCAATAACTGAGAGTATAAGAATTACCAGCAATAATGGTGTGGCAATATCCAAGGCTAACTGCTGGGCCTGCTGAGCGGGGACCATTACGATCACTGCCCAGGGGCGGCCTAGCAATGGCTGGACATAAACAAATTGACGAGTGCCATCCGGAGCGGATTCATGATAAAAATCACTGACTTCAATGCTGTGTGTTGTATACTCTGAAATTAAAGGGGCGGCATCAGCATGGTATAAAACACTGCCGTTCTCATCTACCAGCAACCCATATCCCCCCATATCATCCATACTATTCAAGTTAGTACGAATTGATTTTGTGAATGGGTTGGCAGCAAAATCTGTGCGTCCAATAAGCACACGATGATCTGCTGTCTCTAAATCCGTAATAGAAGCGACAAATGATATTTGTGTTCGGGCAGTTTTTTTCAAGGGTAAGATCACATGGACTTGAACTGGAACACCGTTGAGGGCGCGATCGATACCTAATTGTTCACCCGGACTTGAAAGCACTTTGGAGAAATCTTCTTGAGGATAACCAGCAAAAGCGTTTCCTTGGTCATCCAGTACAAATAGTTCGTGGAAGTAAGGCACATTATATAAATGTCCCTCCAACGTAGCTTGATAATCATCAGGTGCAATTAGGGATAAATCTGAAGCGATCTGAAGGATCAAACTTTGGCCGGTGTCCAGGAAATAAGGTACGCCATCGACAGCAACTTCAGCGGCGGTTTCCATACGCTGGCGCAGCATGCGCTCAGCAGCATTACCAGCGACAAACCAATCTCCCGCAATAAATATTAGAAGAAGGATTGCCAACAAAGGCATTAAAAAATAGAAGAAGCGTGACTCTAAATTGTTTTCTGCCGGGGATGGTTCCCACGGCGGTTGGGCACCCCAGTTTTCCGTAAAAAATAATTTCAAGAATTCGCAAAAAATACCCGCAATTATTAAAGGGATGGCAAAGACCAAACTTGACGCAACAACATGTGTTAAAGCAAAATCTAGTTTTGCGGCTAACAGCCCATTAATAACAAAGAGCATGTTGATGATATAAATCAAAGGATAAATTATACTTAGCCCAATGGCGGCAATCAATGGATGTCGCAGCCATTTGAACCCTAAAGTTCGAAAGCGCTGCTGCATCGCCAGAGAAAATAATACGGACGCAAAGATAAACTCAATGGGAGTGAAGTAGGAATGTGTACTCCACAATCCTAAAATCAAGCCGCTCAACGCGGCAATACCTGCTGAAGCAAACGGGCCTAGAAGTCCAGCCGCCAAGACCCAAGGTAGTGCAGAAAACAGCATCAATTCAACACCAATAGATCCGTTAAGCATATCGGGTAAAGATGACACCGTTTTTTCAGGTATAAACAATCCAATAAAGAAACTGGATACCGGTGCTGCTACTACCAGCAATCCAAGAATAACACCATCTTGTTTTTGCCATTTTCTTTGATATTTCCGGGTGAGATAAATTAAAACTCCGGTTATTCCCAGCCAAATAACAAACCCCACTTTTGCAGCCCAGCTCGAAAGTGGCATTAAAAATGGCGTTTCATTTATAAGAGAAAAAATCAAAGACATAGAAAGCGACTACCTACTCTGCGATGTAAGAAATAACTTTTTTGATTATAGCACTTCTCAACCTGTAAATATCAACAATGGGGTAGGGATTTTGTAAATTCTCGAAATAATCCGACACGTATTAATAGTAAATATCAAAGTTTTGGAATGGTTTGAATATTTAATCACCGTAGACTCCACGATATTCGGAAGGCAGCAATTGGGCCAGAGACTGCATGATTCTTTCAGTACCTTTTTGGATGGACTGGCGCCGATTTTCATAAATTTTGAGCCGAAAAGGTTTCCCAATTTTGACACTAACTGGCGTGCGCCTAAAACGCTTTAAATCCGGGTAAATTTTCATGTTTTCCGTACCCGTCAATCCAATTGGAATAACAGGCACATCAGCTTTAAGAGCAATGTATGCCGCACCTCCAGTGCCTTGTTCAAGGGCACCGCTCAAACTCTCGCGCCCTTCCGGAGCAATGGCAACCATGCGACCCTCTGCTAAACCAGACAAAACAGCCCGTATAGCACGCCGGTCAGGTTGACCGCGATGTACCCAAATCGTACCGTAAGCATCCATTAAGCAACCAACAATTGGAAAATCATACAGTTCAATTTTCCCCAGTATTTCAAAATAGGCCGGAGTGGCAGCCAGCCCAACAATGACATCGGCATCACCCAAGTGATTAGAAACAAGCAGGGCAGGACCATGTGAGGGGACATTCTCAAGCCCTTCGACACGAAGTCGAATTATTGACCAAACAAATATTCGGACCACCCCGCGCAACAGCCATCGAATTATCTTCCGAGTTCTGGTCAAAGCTGGAAGGCGAACTAAATCTGGGCGAGTGTAACTACTTGTAGGTTTAGGTGAGAATAGCTTCGACATGATCGGTATAGACACCTCGATAATTTAGCGGCAACATGGCAGCGATATGAGACATAATGATGTTGGTGTTATTCTGACGTGCTGCCCGGCGTTCCGCGCCCCGACCTTCAATAGGTGGGAGATCAATGGGTGGACCAATACGCATCTCAATAGGTGGATGCTTACCGCGCAAGCCTAGTTCTATAAAATCTTCCGTAGCGCCAACAACACCAACTGGCAATACCGGCACACCAGTCACTTCGGCAATATAGGCAACGCCTGGCCAAGCCGGCAATAATCCGGGTTGGTGTGATCGCTCCCCCTCTGGGGCAATCATCAACGGATGACCTGAACGCAAGGCTGAAATCATGCTGTCAATTAATGATCGATCAATTTCTCCGCGGTGAACAGGGATGACGCCATACATGCGCAATAAAGTGCCCTGGCCGCGCCGCTGCCACACTTCAGCAGCACCAACTACTTCCGCTGCTCGGGGCCAAAAAGATACCACAAAGGGAGGATCAAAAAGTGATACATGATTTATGGCGATCAAATAAGCTCCGTCTTTGGGAATATGATCTAACCCAGAAATTGAGACTTTCCCTAAACGACGAAACAACCAGCGAAAAACAGTCCGAATAACGGGGCGCAGCAAGCGTGTATGAGGTGCAAGATAATAATCATCACAGATCATAGCTCAATCATTATCAAAATAGGTCATAATATACGCCAAGACTTCTTCCACGTCCATTTGATCTGAATCAACCAAAACAGCATCGTCAGCGGGGCGCAAAGGAGCTACAACGCGGGTGGAGTCTATTTGATCACGTCTGCACATGGCAGATAATATGGATTCCAGGGTAATATCATCACCACGGCTCAAGGCTTCTTTGTAACGCCGAACCGCTCGCTCTTCAACCGAAGCATCCAAATAAATTTTGAGATCGGCTTCAGGAAGGACAACTGTACCAATATCCCTCCCAACCATAACGACAGAGCCGCGCAGCCCGATGCGGCGCTGCTGTTGTGATAGGGCTACACGCACACCAGGAATAGCTGAAACCGGCGAAACATTGGCATCAACTTCAGGAAGGCGAATCTGCCACGTGATGTCTTCCCCATCAGCAATAATATCCGAATCACGGCCGTCATCGATTGAAGCTGGTCGTACATCAATCTGTACTTTTTGCGCCAGAGCTGTAATTTCATCCTCTTCCGGCAGCATCTGGTTGCGATCTAGTGCAATCCAGGTAATAGCCCTATACATTACTCCGGTATCAAAAAACAAGTAATTCAAATCATCAGCCAGACGTTTTGCCACGGTAGATTTACCAGAGGCTGCGGGTCCATCGATTGCGATCATAGTTGGAAATTTTGTCATATTCGTTATCAGAGCCTAATGCCTAAACAGGCGTAATCAACTTATTTGTCATGCTTATTTTTTATTGACCAGCAGGTTCTAGCGAGAACAAATCATCGTGCACCCAAAGCACAATCTCGTCCACTTCTAGGGGCGATTCTCGAAAAATCAACCAGCTTTCCCAATTTGAGGGCAGGGCACCGGTTGTATCAGCGCGCATCTGCCAAATAAAATTTTGGCCTCTGTACGCTGTCGCCAAAAGTGTACCACTTTCAGCGGGTAAAGCCAAAATCACCGATGGGATTGCAAGTTGATCGGTATCTAAAGATGGCAAGAAAATAATATCCTGGTAATCACGCAGGGACCAACGCAGCGCAGGCGAATCAATTAATATAATGCCGTCCAAGCTATTACCTTGGCCAGTTTTCCGCATTGAAAGATCAGTAATCGTTTCCAGCAGCAAATCTTCTTGACCGATACTGGTTTGTGGAAGCCATAATTCAGCGGGATTGGCAGGGAATACTTGAGAAACACCAAAGACGGCCGCAAAGGAATATACGACCAATGCGCTGCCAAAACCCAGAGCGAGACCTTGTCGTGCAGCTAACCAAGACCAACCCAAACCTACAAAAATAAAAGTCAGCGAGCTAAATATCAACAAACCCGAAAAAAGTGTTATCCGAATTATCTGCGCTTCATCAATCAAATGAAAGGATCCTGCTAAAATCAACCAGATCAAAATCAGAACAACAAATTGAGCTGCGGCCTGACCCCAAACAACCAACTGCTGCCAGGTACAATTGCCATAACGTGATATTCCCATCGCCGCCAAAACCCATACCGGTATTAATACCCAAGCCGCATCAACTACTTGTCGACCAGGATATACCATCAAAACCACTAAAAACGCAAAGGCCCATAATGCCAATTTACGCACCAACAACCGCTGATGTTCTTCATGCTCTATCCCGATTACAAAAGCAAATATCACTGCCAAGGGCATATACATAATTAAAGCCATGATGATGCGACTAGGTGAAATACCGGAAGGGGTTGCCCATCCACGAAAATATGCTGCTGCGTCACCCCCGAAGGCACCCAAACCCAGCGAAGATGAGAAAGCAAAGGTACTGACCAGGATGTATACGGCAAGCCCAAATTTAAGGCTTATTGCTATTGTTTCTTTATTCATCCCTGTTAGGGGAAATGTTGAATTTGAGCCATCAATTCGGTTACGATCCCAATTTAATAGCAGTAAGCCAAAAATCAGTGTACCCGAGAATGCAATCCAAATCGATGGTCCTGAGAGCAATGCCAATGCACTGAAGACTCCCCCACTGGCTGGTTTTTTTCGATAAAACATCATCAAAGCCAGCGCTATGAAAGCGATAGCCATCATCGGACTACCCGCAGCTCGCGAAATGGCAATCAAGCCCGGATCAAGCGCTAACCCAAAAGCTAAAATCAAAGCAGCTTTTCGTCCAAGCAGCGAGCGAAAAGCTGATGGAATCAGCACAAGAATACTGCCAGATAAAGCGGGCCACAACCGCGCTAAGGCGCTACTGCTGCCCAGGAGAAAGAAGATTCCACGGGTAAGAGCAAAATAGGAGGGCTGCGACAAGGCACCCCGAGAAAAATCCCAGGCTTGAAGAGCGAACTCAGCTTCAGAATCGGAAAGAGGAGCTACTCCCAAGTTTAAAAATCGCAAACCTAACGCCAGGATGAAAGCGAAAGCATAGAAAATGGTTTCAGTATTGATTTGTTTGGTTGGCATGTACGATCAATGACCTTCTGGGTTCATTTTTCCGTTTTTTTATGCTTCAGGAAACTTACTTTACTAAATATATGGTAACCGAACCATTTGCATAGCCGATATCTAAATTGCGGGAAAATTTTACTTCGGTTAGACCGTTGGGACAATTTTGAGTACCAGCTACATAAGTTACGCGCTCTAAATCGCCTACTACGATATACATAATATTGTACTGTGACAAGATATGCTGAGCTTGATCCCAATTTGAAGTGCAATACAAATGTTCAATATCTTCTTGACGAGAGCCGATCTCTTCATATCCACCGCGCCATTGGTTTTCATGGGGAGCCCACCCTAATACCGCCGGTAAACCGCTGTGAATAGCCATCCGAGCGTAATTTGTATTGTAGTTTCCTCCAACTGCCTCAGCAATAACACCCAAAGGAGCGTCTCGTAGCCAAGCCATAGCTTGGGATTCTCCCAGGGAACTTCGAGCGATATAAGCTGCCCCATCCAGAGTCCATTCCGAGGGATTAAAGTTATTGGTCTTAGAGCGATATCCAAAGACGGGATAGATTATGGTCAATCCAATTAAGAAAACTACCATAGGTCGGAAAATTCTTTTCCACGATCTAGAAGATTTACCCCAGAGCACGAAAACAGCATAAGCTGTGGCCACTGACCATAAATGCCAGGCCTGGAAATAAAACTTGAATATGGTATTGATGCGATAACCAAATAAGTCTCGCAAGAAGACAAATTCTGGGACCAAAACCGTCAAAGCTCCAATTACAACCAATAAAACCACAAATCGGTCTGAAGTTGAAATCTCAGTTTCTTCTGTAATGTGGTGATCGGTGTGAGGATGCCAAAGTAAAGTTATCCCCAATGAGATAAGAGCAAAAAGGGTCAACAATGTTCCAGGAACAGTCAATCTGCGCAGAAAGCTCAAACCCAACAATGCCCCCCAATTGGGGGCAGCAACCGAGGCCAAAAAATTACTTGAAGCTAACCCGGCATCAGGATTTATTTGGGATAATCGAGGCAAAAAAGCGATCAATGCCGCTAATAGTAAAGAGACTGCCAGCAAGCCCAGCAGCCCAATCAAGGTCTGTTTTGCACCGACGAAGAAAGCTTTTCGGGTGCTGTTTTTATGCCACAAATCAAATAAAAAGACCAACAAAGGGAATAGAAAAGGCGCGAACATTATCCACAAGTAAACGCCTCGAGTTATATAGATCAAATTGGGAAGCATGCCTCCGGCCTGGGATGAAAATCCTATGTAAAAAGGCAAATACAGTAATATCCCAGTTATTCCCAAGACAATACCCAATCCAAAGAAGTCTTTGATAAAGGCGCGCCAACTGCTTTTGAAATAAAAATTACGTAAGGCGTAAGCAGCAGCAAATACCGCTGTATAGATAGGGAAATCCCAGATATTGAGGAAAGCCATACCACCTAAAACAACCGCGCTCAGAAGAAATGCAGTAGGATTGAAGTCTAAAGTGAGATGCAGAATTTTTCCCTTTGAACCCCCAAGGAAAAGATTCAATGCCAACCCCAGGACCAAGAAAGCAAATGGCATAGCCAATACGTGGGGATGCAAATCACCTAATATAAAAGAAAAGGTGGGAAATTCATCGATGATATCGCCTTTGTTAACCCCATTGAAGTCAAAATCCTGAACAATACGCGAAGCTTGCCACCACCACCATAGAGGAAAGGAATCTGCCGGAGGCGGATTACGATAAGAACCGATGTCCAGCCAAGACCAGAAAGATGAGGTCCAGACTCCAAATTCGTCCAGTTTCCAAAATACTTTCTTTATGCGCAGTATATGGAGAAAGCCACCCAAATTGCTTACGATCAGGACAAAGAAAGGTGCCATGAGGGCAGCAAGGGATACCTTGCGTGATTTTTGTTCATTTCGTGAAGGCTGGTTTTTGCGAAGCAAATTATAGAGCAACCCATAAGAACCAACTGCGCTGAGGGCGAAAACTAGCGCCAGGCTGAGATTAAATGCAACACTCCCCAAGGTGCCCGTTAAACGCGCCAACATAGAGACTAATACGTAGCCAAAATAATAATAAGAGATTGCGTAGCCTGAGAGCCAGGGATCATGGGGCGGCAAGGTTGGAGAGCGCAAAATGGCATTGATAAAGGCTAATTCCATTGGTTTCTCGGTACTGGCAGTTTCTGGGTTCGCGGCTCGAATAACTGCCATCCCGATAAAAGCGACCAAGAACAGTACTTCGGTGGTGATAATATAAGAAGTGTGCTCACGCATCCAAACTTTAACGGATTGCCAATCCAGACTTCGTGAAGCCCACCAAGACAATCCAGAGACCAAAATCAAGGCCACCAGCTGACCCCCAATATCATTTAGCAGGAAGCCTAACGAGCCCAGCAACCAAAATAGAAATCCCCATAGAAGCAAGCCCAGAGCGCGGGCCAGGGCATAACCACGGTCAGGTAAAGCCGGCAGCAGTTTAAAAACCAGCGGCAACGTCAGCAGACCCAGCAAACTAATTAAGAGATACCATGCAATAAAAGATGCCATAAGTTTCGATATTAAGGGTAATTTTCAAGTACACGATAAATAATTGTTTCGCCCGTTCGGAAAACTTCATCCCATAAAGTTCCTTCTTGGGATGAAAATTTATCTAAACCTGGGCCAGCGTATTTAGCTTGTTCGAGCAGTCCATAAATAATATAGCTAACCTGATATTGATCTAGGAACTGCTCCGCAAGGGCTAAATCTTCGGTCATATAAAACTCATGTACCGCATCAACGCGCTCGAAGACCCATTCGTGAGGGGTCAGGGTGCGCTGCTGACGTTGATGCCAATTCCAACCTACCACACCTGGAAGACCAGTATAAACTGTGAAGCGCGTGCCCCAATGGTATTCCACTTGATTTGCTTCTACAATAACCGGTGATCCGCTGACATTGTCTTGAATCCAACGTATAGCGCGGTAATCTTGACTCAAATCGAGGGTGCTACCTTCTTCATGATGCAGTGCATCTTCCATGTAAACCATACCATCCAAAGAGCGCGATGCACTGGGTTCCATGCGATCTTTCGTTTTGGCATATCCTGCCATAAAAGGATATAACCCGGCAACTACAACTAATAATGAGAGCGCTATTTGCCATATCAATCGACGACCAGGGTGCCAGCGCTGCCATTCGGCAAACAACCAGCCCAGCGAAGCAGCAGCGCTGATCGCGAAAAATGTCCATGCTTGTAGATAAAATTTAAAAACTGTATTCATGCGGCCAATATCACCGCGCAGCACAATAATCTCAACCAATAACGTTAAAGCTAAGGCAGTACCTATAAAAAAGAGCACTATCCTTTTTTGATGAGAAAGCCCTGGGCGAAATATCAAGATGACCGTCCAAATTGCCAGGGGTAAGACCCACCAAACGATATGCATGCCTAATCCAATTGGGAGCTTATTCAACAGTGAAGCTTGATTCCCGAAAGATAATCCCAAATTGAAGATCACCAGTAAGACAACTGAAAAAGCAGCTACGATGAGTCCACGGTAGGGCTGCAATTTGCGCAGTGCTGAAACCGGTGTAGTACGCATCCAATCGATGGTTTCGATGAAAAGCCAACTCACGATCAAAAACAAAAACAAACCCCAATGGGCAAGATATTCTAAGGAGGGTGTATTGGTGCCCCCCCAAATATCAATTTGATTGTACCCCTGCCCATACCAACTCCGGTAGGGTTGATAAAGTTTTGATGCAGCAGCGATAAAGAAAACACTGCCACCTACCGCCAAAAACAAACGCTTCAGGATGGTCCCTTGATGCCAAATCCAAGCAGTATAAGAAATTCCAACACATCCTAATAACAGGTAAGGATAATAATCCCAGGTATTGGTAGGATACAAAGCGCCAACTACCAGGGCACCGATCATCAAACTCCCAAAAATGCGTGCTGGTTTTGCCAAATTGATGCCGCGCCCTAAGACCCATGAAAGTGCCCAAGCCACTGCTAAAATCGTTATCGGCAAAGCAATCCAGTGGGCATGCAGGTCGCCATAAAGGAATGTAAAAAATGGGAATTCAGTAATCGGACCGCCGTGCTCAGTAGAGATCACTCGGCTGGGATTCCAATACCACTCATCCAAGCGATATGACAGGGACATACCGCTTAAGGATTTGAAAAATCCTTGTACAGCCCAAAGCGTGCGCTGTACAACACCAGCCGCGGTCACTTCTTCAATTGGTACGATCAAACGTTGATAGCCGCGCACAAACATCTGGAAAATGCCTAAATTACCTAAAACAGCCATACCCAAAGCACCGGCCATTGCACTGCTGAAACGGTGCGTGGAAATCAATTTCCGCAAGGTGAGCTGCCATGCTTCCAGTTTACCGTCAACAAGATTCCAGACAATGGAAAAGACACCAAGGGCGATCATGGCAAAGATCGTCGGTAGGATCAGATTATAGGCAAAAGCAGGAACAATGCCTAAAAATTTGACCAACACGCCGACAAAGACAAATCCAAAATAGTAGTAGTTAATGTATCCACCGGCAAACCAAGGATCATAAGGTGGGAAGGATGTGCTTTTGAGAACCGCGTTAAAATAGGAGAAATCCATAGGTTTCTCCCCACCCTTCCAAGGATGCCATAAATCGGGATTCCCAAATCGGACCCATAAGCCGGTCAAAAAGAAGGCCAAGAACAAACCCTCAATAACCAGGAAATATACTCTCTGTTCACGCCACACCACGACCAAGGCTTCACGCTGTCGATAGGCTAAATAACCATTGATGGTTAATAATAAAAGCAGCACAACAGCAATCGTGCCCCTGCTGAAAGGAATTCGCAGAGAACCTGCCAGCCAGACACCATATGAAAGCAGCAGTAACCCAACAATACGTGCTAAAGGATAGCCCCGGTCAACTAAACCGGGCATCGTATAACGCATTAATGGATAAACGATCAATCCGAGGGTAAAAACACTCAAATACCATAAAATCACACCCAGAATAGGATAGCTGTTGTACAAGGCATTAACATCAAAAAGGTCTGACCAGGTTCCCCCAGTACGCTGTTCATCCAAACGATCATACGGCAGCATCAAGGTGCCAGGATGATCATCCGCTTTGCGAGGAGTAATACGAATCACCTTCGTGAGATCAACGGCACCCATAATCGTCATTACACGATCTGGGTCATAATCAGCCATTTTTTTAAAAATGAAAACTTTCGGGTGGTCATAGACAGTAAAAGCTTCTTCTGAGGCCTGGTCGTTAATGGAAAAAGCACCGATCGTGGGACTGGATTGGAAAACCTGAATTAATTCAAAACCTAAATCGCCCTGGAACATACCAGGTTCTGCGACGTTGTAACACCACTCGATGGTATTTTCAACAGGACAATTTAACAAATTCCGGTAATATTCTATTGTAAGCGGGTAACGAGCTGGAACGCGGGTAGTGCTTGCCCATTGGCGGCTGGAGGTGATCAGGATGTAATCTGCTTGATTGAGGGTGGAAATAAAACGTTCGAATTTTTCTTGATTATCATCCCAGTACATTTCGAAATTCAACCCGTTCTGATAGATACCGCCATAGGGGTCATATCCATCAATGCGCAGCGGTAAACCATCGTCCCAGGTGGATTCGTTCGCAATGGCTGTACCAGCCAGCGTCAATTCCCCTGCTCCAGAATAAGCTAATTGCAAAACATAATTTTCCCCGGCATAAATCCGGAAGGGTTGATCTAGTTCAACGTTGTAGCTGCCCCCCGATTTGTTCGGAGAGGCAATGGCAAAATCACTTTCCAGTGAGGCCAAACTTTGATCTCCAGAAGGGGAGGTTAACTTGAGGGTCAGGATTCCAACCCCGCCCAGTGAGCTTTGATCAGCAATATTCAGCAGTTCAACTCCCGAGATAGTTCCATCTACTGAAGCGGTGAAATTTGCATTGTAGGGAACATTGTCAATAATTAATGTACCCTCATGGAAAGGGATGGGTTGGAATTTCTCTCCCTGATCTGTATCAACCGCCAGCGTGATGGGTCCAGGTAAATTCTGAAAGATCCAGCGAGAAGCTGCGATGCGGGGATGTGCCTGCCGATAAATATCAGTAAAGCCATAAGACCAGGCGGCGCTGGCTAAAACAATTAACATCCCCAATACAGCTACCAAACTGCGCCTAAAACGTGACGGTTGCCGGTCATAAATATAAAAACTACTCCAGGCTCCAAAAATCGCCAGCAAGGGATAAATGGGCAACTGATAACGCATGGTGCTGTTCCATTGGAAAGATTGCAAACCAAAGAAATAGAAAGCCGTCCACCCCCAAAGAAGAATATGTTTCAACCAATCACCTTTGAGCATGCGCCATCCGGCCAATAAGAACCCAAACCAGGCAAGGATGCCCAGCGGCAAACCGAGTCCCCAGCGGATGATATTATCAAGAGAAAACCAATAAGGTCGACGGGCCCACTGCAGGGCGGGAGGAAAATCAACATCCCCTCCGGTAAGCGCGCTTACAGACTTCATATTTTCCAGCCAGGCCGGATTAAGTTTAATTCCGAAGAATCCTGGTCCAATAAAAGCATAAGGCTGGAAAATGCGAAAAGCAATCAGGCTGATTCCAGCAGCAAGAATCAAATATGCAAATAAAATCGGTGCCAGCTCTCTTCGCTGGTCAACAGGCAATCGCCATCCATATAATAAAGCCGCTAAAGGTAGGGTAAACGCGACTGGGGCGACATTAATTTTTGAAGCCATCGCCATACCCAAGGCCAAACCAAAAAATATACTTGGTGTAAAAAACGGATGGGTAAAGAAATTGCGTAATTTGGGAAAACTCTGCTCAAAACCCATTTCCTCGATATTCGGTTTAATCACAGCAATTTGAATGGCAAAATAAACTGACAAAAGGGCAAATAAGTTTGAAAACGTATCAACGGTGAAAAAATGAGAAAGTTGAATAGGTAAAACCGAGAAGGCGGCAAAACCAGCTGCCATAAGTCCTACGCGCCGATCGTATATTTTTTTAGCAATACCATAGACCAGCAAGATGACGCCCAGGTCTGCCAGGGCTGATAAGAAACGCCCCACCACATGTACATCACCATAACCAGATAAATCCACCCCTTCTGCCACATAACGAACAATAAAAATTGGCAGCGAACCGTAAACAAAGAAAGTATGCCCGCGATTATGCGGATTCAATGGTGAACAGGCGGTATCAAAATAACCACCCCACTGCTCACAATCCGGCAGATCGTTAAGGTATGGGGCTCGCCAGGATTGGGATACGAGAGTAGGCGGTGGTCCGAGGGCATCCTGTGGTGTACCTATCGGCTGGATTGCTGACTCCACCATGGTCAAGAAACGCTCATCGGGATGCAAATGCTGATCTTCGTCCCAACGCAAGCCTACAAACCGTAAATAAGCGCCTGCGGTTAATATCAGGATAAGGAGAAGACCATATATCCACGAACGAGGATCTCGCCTCGGTGGGTTAAAAGTTATGGTAGTTTCGTCATTCATAGGTTATTCATCTAAAGTGCGTTGGGGAACAAAATAAACGCCGAAATCTTTGTCATCCAATGCACTTTCAATTACATTCGAAGTTCCTCCGGGATAAAGCTGCTGCAAAGTAATGACTGCATCATGATCATCGGGCTTGAATAAAAAAAGTTTGGTGCCAGAAACTTCAAGTGTTTGTTCCAATTCATCGGGCCAAAGCCCAGGATCACGCAGCGGCATACCGGCATTGATAGACACCAAACGGGTATCCGCCCAATGGGGATATCGTACAACCCAGGTTTGGTCTTCGCTGCCGATCGTATCGATAAACTGACGCATGACTGTGCCCATTTCAGATGTATTCCAGGCACTGCGCGAAAATTGATCTTGATATTGGTGAAAGACAAGATCATAATTTTGTCCGGCAGACAAAGCAAAAAGAAGTATAGCCAATCCCCATGCAGCACTCGCACCTCCCTTTGTTGATAAACCATCTTTAATGCTGGTCATCAAATAGTCGAGGGCAATGCCAACAATCAAGAAGACTGGAATCAATGCTCCACCCGTGCGGTTCAGAGAAGGGTTCTCAGAAGGAAAAGCCAATGACAAAATCGAAGGCATCATCAATAACGGAATCGATATCAACCAGAAGAGATCCAACCAGTCTCGCTCCCGTAAATAACGCACCAACAGCAAAACTACACCCAAGAAAAATAGTGCGGCCGAAACCACACCTAATGCCGGACGCTGGGACACAGAATGTACCCAAGTATCTCCATTGTTCCAGAAAAACATGGTCAGTGCATCCCAGAGGTTCTTAAAGAATATCTCCCCAACTGCCCCAGGATAAGGACGTTCGATGGTGCCCATACGCGTCATGGTACGGTAAGTAAATTCATTCATGTGCGTCAGGGCATAGCGAAATAATGGTAAGAAAATCCATAATGAAACCCAAACCATTATCGTCGAACGCCAGAATATCTGGACACGGTTTCCATGAGAAGCGCGATGCAAGAGATAAAGTCCAAGAGCCCCTATTACAACCAGAGGAACGAATCGAAAAGGGCTGTAACCGTGCAAACCAAGCCCAAGAGCAAGTCCCGCCCAGATAAAATCATTGCGGTTTTGCCGCCTGATACCACGCACCAAAAAGTAAATGGTTGGCGCAGTAAAGAAGGGATATAACGTGAAACGCAATGCCACTCGAGAAATCACATTCGGCCAGTAAGCCACACCTGCAAATGCCATGGCCAATAATCCTACACGGCGACCAGCAACTTCTTTACCCAGCAGATAAATAAAGGGCAGCGTGAATAATCCGGCTAAAGCTGTGCCAATTTTCAAACTTAAGAAAGATAACCCGGTGCCAAAAACCAGTGCTACAGCCGCGGTGAGGTACATTTGAAACGCCTCGCGCCCGGTATTGCGGGGAAAGAAAATTCGCGTTTCACCTGTCAGCACATCCCCTACATCCCAGAGTTTCTCGGCATGGTCACTGAACATCTCCGGCGGCACACTGCCCAATTGATAAAAACGGAAGAAAGCAGCAAGAACAAAAATGCCAAATACAAACAAAGACCAACCAGGCAATCGCAATCCTTGAGATATAAAATCGTCAAAAGCTATGCGCAGAGATTTCCCCCAAGACAAATCTCGCGCCTTCGGAATCATGAGGGCAGAAATCAATGTGACCAGTGAAATACCCCACAAAAAAAGATTGACCTGGGTGAATAAATTACCAGAAAAAGAGATAAAAGCCGCTAAGCCGGTAACCAGACTGATAGTAAGCATCAAGGTACGGGCTGTAAGTGGATCCTTTCCGGGGTTCACTTGAGGTTGGTTGTCTTGAGATGGAAAAGATTTGCGCAGCAATCCCCAGACCAGGACACCTGCTGCTGCCAGGTAGAAAAGGACACCTGCCCCAACATTGCGCTGGGGAGGTTCAAGAAAACGTTGAGCAAATAATGCAAGCCCCAAAACGAGCAACACCCACCATCCTGACCATTGAAAAGGGAAAATGCCAGCATTTTCGGTTCCAATGTCTGTGTCCAATGAAACAGCATCGGGCATTTCATCGAGTGAATTAATATACTCTTCACCTACCAATGAATCACTGTCTAGAATAGGAATTTCAATGGGTTCGGAGCGCCAAAAGGTAAGTTTTGATTTTAGATAGTCAAGGACTGAAGGTTCTCTCATCATCAAGACCTAATGATAACGCATGGCGTGGTTTTTATGGAAATTTTTGGTGATCGAATATTCCGCTGCCAAGATTAATTGCGGAATAACGCATAAACTCATATTGCTCAGGAAAGGATAATACCTGAAAAATCCAACAGCTTATTTTCCCCGTTCGGGGATAAATTCGGAATTTCCAGATCCTGAGGGTGAATTTAATTGTTTACCCACGTTTCTGCAGGTAATCGTTCCGAATATATGCAACAAAGCTGCTTAATTCACCTTAAGATGCACTCAATTCCCGCATTAAATCCTGATACATTTTTTCATAAGCTGCGGCATTCAGGTCGGGGGAAAAAGTGTGTGCAATTTCATCAGGGTTGCCCTGATAATTTTCTGGGTGATTTATGATTTTTAGCACGGCTTGTGCTAAATGATCCGCATCACCAATCGTGACCACTTCACCCATACCGGTCATCAGCGGGGGTTGACGAACACCGGGCAGATCAGATGCCACCGTGGGTACGCCATTCATCATGGCCTCGATTTGCACCAAACCAAAAGTTTCGGTTGAATTTAAACTTGGGACAACAAGCACATCCAAATTGGGATAAAAGGCTGCCATTTGGGCAGGATTCAATGTCCCTAGAAACTTCCACTGCCCTTTGGCGATATAGGCGCGAATTTTGGGAAGCAGGCGCTGCAAATAAGCTTCTTCGCCCATGACATCCTGGTATTGCCCAGCGTAGAGGACCATGGCATCAGGCTGCTGCTCAAAAATCTTTGACAGCGCTTCAAGCAAAATTTCAACACCCTTTTCAGATGCAAACCGCGTAGCCATACCAATGACCGGATTTTTCTTTTGCGGATTATGCGTTTGTGCAAAGTCTGACACATCATCAAGGTTAATTTCAGGTAATTCTACGGGTGGCAAGATAACATCAACCTTCTTGGAGAAAAGACGTAAGTATGGTGAGTGATTAGCAAAGTCTTCGGTATATGCGCCAATACGATGGGTAAAAATACCGGCCAAAAAATTCATCAGATGGACAACTTGATTGGCAAGGCGATTAAATAATCCAGGAGGTAGTTTTAAGTCACTGTGATAAGAGATAACCGTCGGTTTTTTCAGTAACCGCCCACGCAAAGCGACACCTGCGGCGTCAAATTGGGGTAAATGTAAATGGATGATATCGTGTTTTAAAACCAATTTCCAGGCCAGGTAACCAAATGTGGGCATAATAACGCCTTTGGAAATGCGGAGTAAGACAGGCGCACGTACAATGTGAACACCATCTATTATTTCTTCACGAGGGAGAGATTTATCATACTGCGAAGTCAGCACGGTAACTTGATGGCCTCGATTGACCAAGGCACGTGCCAAACGCTGAACATAAATCGTCAAGCCGCTGATATGAGGACGGAAATAAGTGAGAACTATAAGTATTCGCATAAGTTTGTATCTTATCAGATTGATAGATTATTGCAATCAGCAGCTTCAAATCTGAGTGCGTATTGAGCGGCCGATGATCACGAAAACAATTTTTTATTTCTATTGACCCAATCAAAAAGCAGCTTAATACCCGCTTCAACATCAACCTTGGGCCGCCATCCCAACTCACGCCGCGCTTTGTTAATATTGGACACAAAGATACGCTGATCTCCAGGACGCCATTCTTCTACCCAAGAGACCGGGATCTCGCGTCCCAATAACTCTTCTAGTATTGGACCCAGTTCTTTCCAGATAGATATGGTGTGTTCAATGCTGCCACCGACATTGTAAACTTTCCCGGATGCAGTGGCGATATTTTCAACTGCGGAATCATAGAGGTTGAGTAAATCATCAACAAATAACATGTCGCGAACCTGTTTACCATCACCATAAATCGTGATTGGGTACCCCATTACTGCAGCGATAATGAACCACGCCAGATATCCTTGATCTTCAATGCCAAACTGCCGGGGTCCATAGATTGTGCTCTGACGAAATACTACGGTTGGAAGATCGTAGATACGATGATAATCACGAACATATTGATCACCTGCTCCCTTGGAACAGCCATAAGGAGAGTGAAAATCTAAAGGCTGCGTCTCGGAAATCCCTTCAGGATAATCAACATACCCATAGCGCGTATCATGCTCTTCGATGCGAACATCATCCATACCACCATAAACCTTATTCGTGGAGGCGTATAAAACGATGGGTTGGCGACCCGATAAGCGCGCCGCTTCGAGCACATTGAAGGTTCCCAAGGCGTTATCTTCAAAATCCTGACGAGGATCTTGTACCGAGGTCGTTACGGCTACCTGGGCAGCCAGATGCACAATAACATCCGCATCTTGTGCCGTGGAGCACAAAAAGACATCATCTTTCAAATCACCTACGACAACTTGAAAAGCATGCTCTCCATGAGTTGAACGCAGCCATGCTAAATTAAGCGGCGCACCGGACCGTGAAAGACTATCGAAGATCGTTACCTGCTCACCACGCTTCAACAAACGATTAACGTAATTTGAACCTATAAAACCGGCTCCGCCGGTAATTAAATAGTGTTTTGACATGATGAACTCCAATTACTGATTTAGATTCAACGTTTTCTGCGGTTTAATGCGTTTGATTGCTCTAAAAATATCTTTCAAACTTTCTTCTTCACGGCTTAGACCATAGCCCCCAAAAATGCCCGTAACGAGGTAGTAAAAAAAATGTGCAGTAAGTGCATAAGCAAAAGCTACAGCGGTCGAAACACCCAATAAGGCCAATGCCCCCACGATCGACGCTTCATAAACACCTATAAATCCCGGCGATGAAGGTACAGCTACGCTCAATGAGGTGGCACCCACGCTAAACGCTGCCCAGAGGAACTGTGCTGAAGGTAAAAAAGCACGTAGAATTAAATATTGGACAAAAATGTTCATTACCCAGCTAAAGCCCAGCCAAGAGATGACACGGAAAAAGCGAGAAAATGAGGTTAGTGCTGACAGTCCATCGAAAAATGCATTTAACCGGTCAGCCCCCAGTCGGTGCAACCACGGCAAACGTACTCCCCAGCGCTCAAATTGTGCTACTGCCCAGGATCGATTTAGCGCTAAAATGTATAGGATCGTTAATCCAATGATCACTATGGTCCCAACAATCAGTGCAGACTGTTGGGCATACGGAATTTCCAAGACCAACGGCAGTGTCCCCAACAGCAAACCCGCCGCAAAAGCCATATCCAAAGCGCGTTCAATCAAAATAGTAGAAAAAACACGCCAAAAACCCAGACCCCTACGCCCTAACAAATAGGCCCTCCCAAGCTCACCTAGACGGAATGGCAAGGTATTATTTAAAAAATATCCAATATGCATGATAAGGAATACGCTGGAAAAAGAAACTTCTTCCATGAGGATTAAATGCCAGGCACGGGCTCGCAGCAAATATGCTGCCCCATAGATAAATAATGCCAATAAAAGTGTACGCCAATTAGCACCCTGAAGAGCCTCGATAACTTGCCGGGTATCAAAAAATTGAAATACAATCACCAAGGCAGCCAGGCTGATGAAAATCCCCAAAAATCCCCGCTTTTTATTATGCTGGGGTTCCGTGGAAGCCATACTTCAATCGTCCCCCAAGCGAAGAACAGCCAAAAAGGCATCTTGAGGAATCTCTACATTCCCTACACTTTTCATGCGTTTCTTACCTTTCTTTTGCTTGGCTAGTAATTTCTTCTTTCGAGATACATCACCGCCATAGCATTTTGCCAAAACATCTTTACGAAGTGCTTTGATATTGGCGCGCGATATCACCCTACCTCCTGCAGCAGCTTGAATAGGCACGGCAAATAATTGACGGGGAATCAATTTTTTCAGCTTGGTAACAAGGGCTTGCCCTTTGTGATATGCAGAATCACGATGCACGATCATAGCAAGAGCATCGACCGGCTCTTTATTCACCAATACTTCAAGTTTAACCAAATCATCGGGCCTATATTCCAAGAATTGATAATCGAGCGATGCATAACCACGAGTACGAGATTTTAATTGATCAAAGAAATCTACAATCAATTCTGAAAGGGGAATTTCAAAGTTGAGCTGGACACGATTGGGAGTCGGGTACTCTTGCTGCGAGAACACACCTCTTTTTTTGGTAACCAAATCCATCACAGCACCATAGTAATCTGTGGGGGTATAAACCTGAATATTCATCCAAGGCTCGCGTACTTCGTCCGTATCACCCTCATCTGGAAGGACAGCCGGGGAATCGATGCGCACAATTTCTCCATCGCGCAATAAAATTTCATATTCAACGGATGGGGCGGTGAATATAACATCGAGATCATATTCACGCTCGATTCGTTCCTGAATAATTTCCATGTGGAACATACCCAAGAAGCCACAGCGGAAGCCGAAATTTAGAGCCTGTGAGGTTTCCGGTTGATAGATCAGGGAAGCATCATTAAGCTGAAGTTTTTCTAGTGCATCCCTGAGATCATCGTAATCTTCACCTTCAACAGGATAAACCCCAGCGAAGACCATCGGCTTAGCAGGTTTATAGCCGGGCAAGGGATCAGATGTTGGGTTATTTGTAAGGGTAAACGTATCACCAACCCGGCATTCATGAACAGTTTTCAAACCTGTAGCAATATAACCAACTTCCCCAGCAGCCAACATTTTGGTTGTTTTCATGGCAGGGGCAAATAGGCCAATTTCTACAGGGCGTAGGTCAGCGCCTGTAGCCATTAATTGCAGATTATCCGTTGAACCTATCTGACCATCAAATACACGAACGTAGGCGACTACCCCTTTATAAGAGTCATAGTGCGAGTCAAAAATTAAAGCGCGCAGCGGTGCAGCAAAATCACCTTTTGGTGGCGGCACTTTCTCAACGACAACATCCAATACGGCATCCATGTTAATGCCGTCTTTGGCAGAAATACGCAAAATCTCATCAGCCGGTGTTCCCAGCAAGCTGCTGATTTCTTCGGCAATCTCATCTGGCCGGGCGGACATCAAATCAATTTTATTGATTACGGGAATAATCTCGAGATCAGCTTCGAGTGCTAAATAAAGGTTAGCCAACGTTTGGGCTTCCATACCCTGAGAGGCATCCACAACCAACAGCGCACCTTCACAGGCATATAAAGCACGACTGACTTCGTAACCAAAATCCACATGGCCAGGAGTATCGATCAAATTAAGTGCGTAAGTCAATCCATCTGGGGCGTCATAATCCATGCGTACGGCAGAGGCTTTGATCGTAACGCCCTTTTCACGCTCCAGATCCATCGTGTCTAGAACTTGCTCGGTCATTTCCCTATCAGAGATCGTATCGGTAATTTGCAGTAAGCGATCTGCCAGCGTAGATTTACCGTGATCGATATGAGCGATAATACAGAAATTTCGGATTTGATTGAGATTCATAGCGGGGGAAGTATACCCGATTTTGGGTATTTTAAGGATTGAGGATTAGCAACAAAAACTAGGAGATCAAAGCGAATCTGATGGTTTTTCTTGGACGCGGACAAAACTAAAGAGCAGCAGTACACAAAAACCCAAGATAGCCAGAGCAGCGCCGATACCCAAGTGATCGGCTAAACCACCAAGGATAGGGGCAAATACTACTGTTAATAACGTTGTCAATTGTGATTCTACAGAAAGGCCCGACGCCATGACATGGTGAGAGATTTGATCACTGATGAAGGCTACATTCATCGGACGGCGCAAATTATGTAATATATAAAAGCCTAAGAAAATAATAATGGAAAAAATTATTAGCTGCAACCAGGTCACAAAACCAGCAATAAAAAGCAACCCCACGCCCAATAAGAACGTTATATTGATCGCTCTCCCCAAGCTGGAGAATCGTTGAGAAAAACCCGCTGCTTTACGAGAAGCATAACTGGTGAAAAGATAGATTACAAAATAAATAATGCCAATTACAACTGCACTGCGTTTTTTATCCGTTAACCACAAAAAGAACGGTAAGGATAAAGCAAAACTCTCTAAAATAGGCTGAAGGTAATCTTTGGTAGTCTTAAAGAGGGCACCGAATGAAGCGCTGTTGGCAACAGATCGTAAGGCTGCCCCATCAGAAAACATGGTGGTGAAATCTTGAAGTGTAACTCTTAACCGCTCAAAGAGCGTTTCTTTGGTTACCTTCATCAAGGTGCCATCCAATTCTGAGGGATATGTCATCAAGTTAAACAAATCTAGAACGTAAGGTACAACTGCAGCAAGAAACATAATGCGATAACTACCAGTATAAAAGACCAATACAGCAGCGATAAGGGCATTGATCGCAGAACCAAATTGCGAAGCTGATCGAGTACGTCCGTAATAAGCAACCTTCATATCCCCCATATTTTGGATATTGAGGTATTCCAAGATCAAGGCTTTATGCGTCCCAGATCGGAAAGCCTCTCCAAGACCAAAGAGCAGCATAGCGCCAGCAAAGGCATAGAAATCGCTCAACAAATAGAATATAAAAAAGGAAGCAATATAGGCCAGGAAAGCCATTATCATTGATTTTCTGCGCCCAAAAGCATCGGCAAAAATGCCAGTTGGGATTTCGAAGATATTGGTCGCCAAATCGCGGATTGCGTAAAGCAGGCCTATCTGAAAAAATGTCAGACCACTCTCAAGGAATATCAGGACAATAAATGGATCAAAAAATCGCAGGTTCTTTAGAAAACCATAAAGTGAAAAACGGAAGAGCATCTGGTCATTTTTTATCACAAATTACCCTCTTTTTATTCAAGATCCAGAATGTTATTAATGCGGATGGTCAATGCATTTCCCTGTAGAGCGACATGATCCATATTCTGGGTCAACCAGACCAGAAATTCTGTATTCCCCTTGGGGCCAAGAACGGGGGAGCGAATCAAACCCTGCACACCGAATTCTTCTTGCTCCATAAATGAAAGCAGATCCATTAATACTGACCGGTGAATTTCAGGGTGTCGTACAACGCCCTTACCGCGGGCTACTTCCTGTCGTCCAGCTTCAAACTGGGGTTTTATCAAGGCGACAATCTGACTCAATTGCCCCCACCCCTTGATAACAGGCAAGAGTGTTTTTAGCGATATAAAAGATGCATCTATGGTTATAAAATCAATCGGTTCAGGGAGCATTTCGACATAACGGGCGTTGGTTTTTTCCATCACGACGACACGAGGATGTTTGCGCATTTTCCAATGTAAAATTCCATGCCCAACATCAACCGCGTAAACTTTAGCCGCGCCATGCTGTAAAAGGCAATCTGTGAAGCCTCCAGTTGAAGCGCCGACATCGGCACAAGTCAGTCCCACTACATCAAGATGGAAATTTTCAAATGCCGCTTCGAGTTTATCGCCGCCGCGGGAGACAAATCGTGGTCCGTGGTCGATAGTTAATTTTGAATTAATATCCACTTTTGTAGCAGGCTTGGGAACCAACTGACCATTGGCGCGTACCTGACCGGCCATTACAAGCCGCTGCGCCATCGATCGACTTTCTACCAAACCGCTTTCAAACAGCAAAATGTCGACACGATTTTTTTTAACCATGGAGATATTGTAGCATGGCAGCAGATACAGGGAAACGATTGACGAATTGCCCCTTCCCTACTATCATGTTCATATGATTGCCTCACTGATAAAAACAATGCGCCCAAAACAATGGGTAAAAAATATTCTCATCTTCGCGGCTTTAATCTTTGACCGAAAACTGACCAATTTGCCCGCATTCCTGCACAGCCTGGCGGGATTTGTGATCTTCAGTCTATTTGCCAGCGTTGTTTATATCATCAACGATATCACTGATATCGAAGCCGACCAACAGCACCCGCAGAAATGTTACCGACCGATAGCGGCCGGGAAGATCTCAATTCAAGCAGCCGCTGTGAGCGCCATTATACTTCTGATAATCGCAACCATATCCGCTTTTTGGCTCTCACCAACCTTTGCGATAATCAACATTTGTTACTTAATACTTAATATCAGCTATTCTAAATGGCTTAAGCATATATTACTGGTCGATATTATCACCTTAGCTTCTTTTTACGTCCTGCGGGTTGTAGCAGGTGTAGCACTGATACAAATTGAACGATTTTCTCCGTGGCTTTATATCGTGATGACCTTCCTGGCACTTTTCATCGGGGCTGGAAAACGAAGAACTGAGTTGTTCTTACTTTCTGATAAAGCGAATACTCACCGCCGCACTCTTGAAGGGTATACCTTACATTTCCTAGATGAAATCATCACATCAACTGCCAGTATTACGATCATCTCTTATAGTCTGTACACTTTCTTCGCTCCTAATTTACCCGAGAATAATCTAATGATGCTATCGATCCCGTTTGTAGTTTATAGTATCTACCGTTATCAATTTCTTGTTCAAGCTAAAAATGTCGGCGATGCGCCGGAAGATGTACTGCTTTCGGATAAACCCATCCAAATGGCGATCATAATTTATGGATTGGCTGTACTAACTATCTTTTATATTTATTAAATCCCGTGCCTGCATTTACTGCCACTGCACCTGGAAAAATTATTTTGTTCGGCGAACACTCGGTTGTCTATGGGCAGCCGGCTATCGCAGTACCTGTTACCCAGGTACAGGTGAAAGCCACCATTCATGCAGATGTCTTGGGAATGACAGGTAGTGTTCACATTCTGGCACCTGAGGTGAATCTTGATAGTCATTGGGATGCGCTGGATCCAATGCATCCCATTGCTTCTGCGATAGAAAATGTGGTTAGAGTCCTTGAGGTTACACATATCCCGGCCTGCACCCTCAAGCTAAAATCCAGCATCCCGATCGCAGGAGGTTTAGGTTCAGGTGCGGCAGTTTCTGTAGCGGTCATACGGGCGCTGTCCACATTTTTAGGCACTCCCCTGGACAAAGAGCAAATTAACAAGATCGCTTATAAAATTGAAAAGATTCACCATGGAACACCTTCAGGGATTGACAACACGGTAATAACCTATGCCAAACCGGTGTATTTTGTACAGCAGCAACCTATCGAGACCTTAAACATTGGCAAATCTTTTACGATCATCATTGCTGATACGGGAATTGCAAGCCCGACTTCTTTAACCGTTGGCGATGTGAAAAAGTCCTGGGATGCCAATCCTGTTCATTATGAACGCTTATTCAGCGCCGTGGGAAGCATTACCCGCACAGCCCGGGGTGCCATTGAAAGTGGAACTCCTGAACGACTCGGACCATTGATGAATGAGAATCACGAACTGCTTAACGAGATGGGTGTTTCTTCACCCGAATTGGAATACCTGGTTAATGCTGCCAGGAAAGCTGGTGCACTTGGAGCCAAACTATCTGGCGGCGGACGGGGCGGCAATATGATTGCGCTGGTCGATGCTGAAGAAGCAGAGAGAATCTCACAAGCTTTACAAAAAGCAGGTGCAGTAAAAACGATTATTACAGAAATAAATTCAAGGGATATGGAATTATCTAGTTAAATTATTCACCCCTGACCCTTGGGCAATATTATTGAATAATAATGGAAAATCGATCATGTCCATCCTGACACTTACAATTCTGATCATAATTTCCGCTTCGATCCATATCTGGGGAGAATACAACGGTCCGGATTTGTTAATCTATGTCTTTAAACCGCTAACCACGCTATTGATTATCACTACAGCCGTATTAGAAAAGAAATCGATCATCAAATCCTATAAGGCTCTGGTAATTATCGGGTTGATCTTTTCCTTGGGCGGCGACATTCTGCTCATGCTGCCCTATGATCTCTTTGTATTTGGTCTGATCAGTTTTTTGATCGCCCAATTAATTTATATATATGCCTTTAGCAGGGAAAATCCCTGGCAGCTATCATGGTTACCCATATTTACAGCTATTGTCTATGGTGTTGGCATTTATTTTATATTAGCTCCTGGGCTTGGAGACTTGAGATTTCCGGTCGCTATTTATTTGTTGGTTATCCAAACTATGGGCTACACGGCCTGGAATCAATGGAATCAAACTCGCAGTCACTGGGCACTTATGGCATTTATCGGCGCGTTAATCTTTATTTTCTCTGATAGTATTCTGGCAGTTAACAAATTCTCCCAACCCTTTGCTGCTGCCCGTGGGCTAACACTGACGACCTATTTCACAGCCCAATGGTTGATTGCCCGATCTATTGGTCGGAAGTTATGAAAGAAAAAACAATTTTTCTAAAACTAGGGGGATCCCTAATTACCGATAAAACCCAGGCTTACACTTCCCGCCTGGATGTAATTACTCGCCTTGCAGATGAAATTCAATCCGTGTTAACAAAATTGACTGATTCCAGATTGGTACTTGGACACGGTTCGGGATCATTTGGGCACATAACAGCAAAAAAACATGGTACCCGACAAGGCGTATCATCCGCTGTGGATTGGCACGGATTTACGGAAGTGGGCTATCAAGCTGCAGCACTAAATCAGGTGGTGATGGGAGCTTTACAAAGGGCAAAACTTCCAGCACTAACCTTCCCTCCATCAGGGTCGGTAATAACTCAAAATGGCGAAGTTAATTCTTGGAATTTGAATCCAATTAAAAAAGCTTTGGAAGCAGGTCTCATCCCTGTAGTATATGGGGATGTGGTATTCGATACGCAACTTGGGGGAACAATTCTATCCACTGAAGATATTTTCACATATCTGGCAAAGGAATTAGACCCCCAACGCATTCTATTGGCGGGTATTGATGATGGTGTTTGGGCAGATTACCCGCAATGTACGGAGATCGTTCCCCGTATTACGCCCGAAAACTGGAGCAGTTTAGCACCATCCATTAGGGGTTCTGCTGCTACAGATGTTACTGGCGGGATGGCTACTAAAGTACGGCAGATGATAAATTTGATTCATGAAATACCCTCCTTAGAGGTAATTATTTTTAATGGCGAACAACCAGGGAATATTGGCGCAGTGCTAAGCGGAAAATCCCTGGGTACACAACTGTACCAACCATAAAGAGCTGTTTTAATTATCGTTATAATAGGGAAAATTAACCAAGAACCTGAAATCTAAAAATAATATGCCCACGATTTCCACATCAACAACTCAAGAATCTCAATCAAAACTTTATCGTGCCTTGGTGAAGATCGCGAGTGTATTCTATCCCAATTTAAGAGATTTAATCCCTGAGCGACAAGTCGTCAGCACCGGTGATGTAATCTCTTTTCTTTACGCGCTGCCGTTGGCGACAGCCGGGTTGATTTGGTTAATAACAATTACTAATTTCACATGGTTGACTACCAACCTGGGCATAACTATCTTTTTTGCAGTTTTGATTTTAATATTCAATCAATTACGATTTTTCATGATTGTTGAATTACGGGACAATCGATTTGGCAGTGCAGATGGCTCGCTGACCAATATCCCTATATGGTCGGGAGTACTGCTTTTTGGTCCAATCATATTTTGGATCCCTGTCTTGACAACCATTGTGCGCTTTTTTCTAGAATGGGGGCAGGTCAGATCGTCTACAGCACGTTGGGGTCAATTGCGCAATACTGTTTTCGGTATCACTAGTGAAACCCTAATTCCGGTAGCCGCGTTTAGGTTCTATCAAATGATAGGTGGTGAATTTCCATTTAATTCACTAACGATACAGACCATCGCACTGGCATTGATCATGTTTGGCGTATATGCCATACTTTACACGCTCTTCTGGGCAGGATATTTAGTTTATTCTGCCTGGGCACAACAAATGATCACAGGAAAAAATCGTATTCAACCAATTGTAAACTTTTTTTTGTTGGCAGTCGGGCTACCGCAAATTACTAATCCTTTTGCTATTTTAGCTGCAGGTTTATACGCAGATAATAATATATTGATTTACTTGTTTTTCCTCAGCGGCATGCTGGTTGTTGCTTATCTTTCTCGGCGTCTTAGTTGGAGCACTGAGCACAGCCGCCAACATTCTCAGATGCTTAAAAAACTTGAACAATTAGGTCGCGCCATTATCAACGCGCCTCCAGATATTGAAAATTTACCCAACATTCTGGAAGAAAATATTCGTAATATGTTCCCTGCAGGGAGATTGGTTTGTTGGATTTTTCCTGAAGATATACTCCTAAAATATCCGGTAGATTGGAGTCCTGAGTTAGATCTACTTTGGCCTTGGCTGCTCAATCGGGAGAAAGGCGAGTTTTTCTTGGGTCGGGATTCACTTCCCTGGCAAGAAAAGAATATCAGACACAATCCAATTGTCATCGCTCCCATTCAAGATATGAAAGCATCCCAAACCTTTGGCGGTATCTATTTGGAGCTTCATACCCTTGCTCAGCCATGGAATCGCCGGGCTCTGGAAAATCTATGCCCGGCAATGCAATCACTAGCCGCTCAAATTTCGTCGGCCTTTAACCAGGCACAAGTTTACCAACAGGCATTAGATTTTCAACGCGTTAGCGAGGAATTGAAGGTCGCCGGTAATATTCAATCCAGTTTACTGCCAAACAACTTGCCGAATATGCCTGGGTGGCAATTAGCGGTAACGCTAGCCCCTGCCAGTGAGACATCGGGCGATTTTTTTGATGTAATTCCTTTGGCTGATGGAAAGATTGGTTTTGTGATTGCTGATGTGATGGATAAAGGCATTGGGCCTGCCATTTATATGACTCTCAGCCGAACTTTGATTCGAACCTACGCAACGGAATTTGACCTATTACCCCACCTGGTCTTCTTTGCTACAAATGAACGCATCCTGAGAGACACTCAGGCTAACCTATTTGTAACTGCTTTCTTTGGCGTCTTAGATCCATTAACTGGACATCTTTCATACTGCAACGCCGGGCACAATCCACCTTTTTTGCTAACCCAAAAGAATGATAATAAGCCACTCTCGCTGACCAAAACCGGCATTCCCATTGGGATTGATATTGATGCAACCTGGGAACTCTCTAGCGCACAATTAGACGCGGGAGATGTATTAGTATTATTTACCGATGGCGTTCCCGATGCCCAGAACAACGAAGGTGAATTCTTCAAGGAAGAAACTCTCGTGGCAGCAGCAAAAGGAAACCTCGGCCAATCGGCCGAGGCTTTACAAGGGTCAATTTTAAATGCCGTCTATGATTTTGTTGGAGATGCACCACAATTTGACGATATTACATTGATGATATTAGCCCGAGATAAAAAACTTGATCAGGAATCTATGACTTCTGTTTAACCATGGTCAAGGTATTACCATTGGGGGTATTAAATTCGAAGGTTACTTGATCCATGATTTTATGTATCAGGAAAAGTCCTGCCCCGCGTGTTTGTACTTTGTCGATGGGAACATTAAAATTGGGCTCCGGGATATCTTCAGGGGAGAAAGTCTGCCCCCAATCCCGCAGCACAACGGTTAATTGATCACCCGCGTAGGAGCAGGAGCACTCAATCTCCCCCCGGCTTTCACCTCCATATCCATGTTCGATGATATTCGTGCAAGCTTCATCAACGGCTAATTGTAAAGCATAACAATCTTTCGGATTAAAGCCGGCATCCTGAGCAGTCTGGACTACCAAAGCGCCAATTTCTTCAAGCACATTGAATCGTCCAGGAAAAATCCTGGTTGGCATTATTGTATACAGCTAAAAATTTCCCACGGCAGAAAGAACATCATCGTAAAAAGTAAAAAAGTGCTTCATGCCAGCTAAATCAAACGTGCCTTGAATGTTTTCAGGGACATTCGCGAGAACAAGCTCTCCTCTCGATTTTTTACAAGTTTTCTGGGTTTCTAATAAAACCCAAAGGCCACGGCTGGAAATAAATTCGATCTCAGACATATCGAAAACAATACCAAACTTCTTGTCTTCGAGAACTTCCCCAAAAGCTTCTTCCAACTCTGATGCTGTCAGACTGCTAATACGACCGGATGTCTTGACAACGTCACACCGTTTATATTGGGTTTTTGATATATCCATAGAATCTGCTCCTCGTAATAATTGAGTACAAAGAAATAGCTCAAATAGTATATCATGGAAGCAAAAAGGGATGATATCCCCAATAAAGCGGGGGATGCTATAATTACTGGAACATCTATATCGAATATTGAAAATATTTGTCAAGTGAATTTAAAAAGATGTAATATTAACATCATAGCGACCTAGAAATCAAATTATCATGCCATCTTTTTAATAATCCTTGTCCAAAGAAAATTTAAATAAAGACCACCATTTAGGAAAAAATATGCAAATTCTTACCAACGAACATGAAGCAATCCTAAAAGAAGAGCGATCTTTGCTGCGGAAACTGCGTTTGGCGCTAGTCCAATTTAATGCACTACAAGAAGACCAAGATGCGCTTGATGACTCTATAAAACAATTGGATGAGTTTTTCTTATTAGTTATTGTCGGCGAATTCAATGCAGGCAAAAGTGCGATGATCAACGCCTTGCTTGGACAGCAAATACTTAAAGAGGGTGTTACTCCCACAACTACACAGGTTAATATCTTACGATACGGTGAAGATCAAGATCGGCAAGTCATCAATGATAATTTGCATGTATTGACTGCGCCGGTTGATTTTCTAAATGAGATCAGTATTGTGGATACACCCGGCACTAACGCAATTATTCGAGAACATGAAGAGATCACTTCAGACTTCGTTCCCCGCTCCGATTTGGTGCTGTTTATTACCTCGGCAGATCGCCCATTCACAGAGAGTGAGCGCACCTTTCTAGAAAAAATCCATCAATGGGGTAAGAAAGTGATCATCGTGCTTAACAAAATTGATATTTTGCACAGCAAGGACGACTTAACTGAAATCGAATCCTTTCTGGCTGAAAATGCAAGATCACTTTTGGGAATCACACCGGATATTTTTCCCATCAGCGCGCATAAGGCACTCCAAGCTAAACAGGGTAATCCAAAATTGTGGCCAGAGAGTCAAATGGAGACACTGGAAAAATATATCCACGATACATTAGATCAAAAAAGTCGGCTGAGACTAAAACTATTGAACCCCTTGGGGGTTGGCAAACACTTGACCGAGCGGCATTTAACTGCCAGCCAGGAGAGACTGACATTGCTAAAAGCTGATTTTGATATGCTGGAGGATGTTGAGCGCCAATTAGAGGTTTATCAAGATGATATGAATCGTGATTTTAGTTTACGTATGGCGGATATTGATAATGTGCTCTACGAAATGGAACAACGCGGTGATATCTATTTTGATGAAACCATGCGATTGGCACGGGTCTTCGACTTGCTCAATAAAGACCGTATCCAAAGCGACTTTGAAACGCAAGTTGTAATAAATGCTCCTCAGGGAATTGAGCAAAAAGTTGCCGAGATGATTGATTGGATGGTGGATTCAAACTTAAATCAATGGCAAGCTGTCACTGAACACATTGCTGATCGCAGGCGAGAGCATAAAGATCGCATTGTGGGCAATGAGGGTGCAGGCACCTTCCATTATGACCGGGAGCGGATGATTGACGGCATAGGGCGTGAAACCCGAAGAGTAGTCGAAACTTACGATAAAACCTTTGAGGCGGAAAATATGGCTCAAGGCGCTCAAAACGCGGTGGCTGCGGCAGCGGCTATTGAAATTGGCGCGATTGGCCTTGGAACATTAATCGCAACGATTGCGACAACGGTTGCTGCTGATGTTACCGGCATTTTATTAGCGAGTTTGATGGCAGCCCTGGGATTATTCATCATCCCCGCGAAGCGCCGCAAAGCCAAGAAAGAAATGCACTTGAAAATATCATCCATGCGGACCCAGCTTACCCAGGCTTTGCGCACACATTTCGAGAAAGAAATCGACCGAAGCATGAAAGAGATCCAGAAAACCATTGCTCCATATACTCGTTTTGTTCGCTCAGAGCGCAAGAAATACGAAGAAACACAAACTACACTTCAAGAAATTTCCACCGGTATGGGACAATTACAAGCGCAAATTAATGATTTGCCTGATTAATGATTTAGAACCAAAAGCAAATTCAAATTACTATTTGTTCCCAACTCCCTAGAAAATAATTTCAAGAGGTTTTTAGGAAATAACCCTGACCCAAATTTCCCATATATTAAAATAAATGATTATTAATAAAAGTTAGCTGATATCAATAATTGGACGCGTTGACAGTCCCCAAAAGCTGGGTTAGACTAAAAATCTACTTAAGAAATATGCTATAACCACCCCAATGGGGTTTTCTTAATATTTCGTATACTGCTTTCCACAAAATCGTGGGAAAGTACATGTAAATCAAATAATTTACCAAGGTTTTCAACCACATTAGAAGAATATCCAGGACAGCATAATATGTTCTATACACGAAAAAAATTAGAAACATTTGAAGACCAAACCCTGGCACCCTACGGCATCCGAAGCAAGGACTCGAAAGGACGTGCTTATGCGGAAACAGAACCCAAGTATCGGACCGCATTTCAACGAGACCGCGAACGCATTATACACACGACTGCTTTTCGAAGATTAGAGTATAAAACCCAAGTTTTTGTCAATTACGAAGGGGATTATTACCGCACACGTTTGACCCACACGCTTGAGGTGGCACAAATTGGACGAACCATTGCGCGCGCATTGGGCGCCAACGAAGATTTAATTGAGGCGATTTGCCTGGCTCATGATCTAGGCCATTCCCCTTTTGGGCATTCTGGGGAGGCAATTCTGAATCGCATAATGGCAAATCGCGGAGGTTTTGATCACAACAAACAATCCCTGCGTATTGTCACAGAGTTGGAAAAACGGTATACAAAATTCCCGGGGTTAAACTTGACCTGGGAAACACGAGAAGGCATTGTCAAACATGAAACTGAGTATGATGTATCGGATGCGGCAAAGTACGATCCGGAATTAAACGGCCATCTTGAAGCTCAGATTGCTAACGCAGCCGATGAATTAGCCTACAGCACCCATGATTTGGATGATGGGTTACGCTCAGGGATGATCAGCCCCGAAATGCTTGAAGATATCCCCCTCTGGAAGAAGATCATTGAAAGCGTTGGATGGGATGGCACAAAAATAGATGAGACTGTACGTCACCGCCTGATCCGGAGATTAATCGGGATTGAGGCAACAGATTTAATCATTGCAACAGATCAGCGATTAAAAGACAGCGGTGTAAAATCCGTTGAACAACTACAACATTTAGATTACAATGTGGTTGGTTTCAGTGATGAGATGCAAGAACAGCATAGAACATTAAAGAAATTTCTCTTTGCTAACCTATACCGCCATCCCCGCGTTATGCGCATGCAGGTCAAAGCAGAGAAAATCATCGAATCAATATTCCAAGCTTATCAACAAGAACCGCGCATGCTGCCTCATCACTTCCAGACACAAATAGATCAATTGGGGTTAGAAAGAACAGTCTGCGATTATATCGCCGGTATGACCGACCGCTACGCGATACAAGAGCACAGCAAGTTATTTGACCCAACAGTACGAACTTAAAATATTTAAAAGAAGAGATATCGCATGGATAAACAATATTTAACCCCAGAAGGGGCAATGAATCTAAAAGAGGAACTCCTCCGCTTGGAGGGTCCAGCACGCAGTAAATTAGCGAAGCGACTGAAAAGCGCAATTGAAATGGGGGATTTGTCCGAGAACGCGGATTATATAAAAGCCAAAGAAGATCAAGGTTTTCTTGAAGGGCGCATTGAAGAAATCAAATATTTACTTCATAACGCAGAAATCATCCAAGAAAACACAAACTACGATACGATTGCTGTGGGTGCTAAGGTTACAATTCAAGAAGATGATTTTCCGCCAGAAATTTATCACTTAGTTGGCAGCAAGGAAGCTAACCCAGGTAATGGGCGAATTTCTAATGCATCCCCTATTGGACAAGCGCTGATAGGAAAAAAAGTTGGTGATAAAGTTACCGCCGGCACACCCGGGGGTGATATTGTTTTTAAAATACTAAAGATTGAATAACAGTACGATAATTTTTAATTTAATAGTCTTTAATATATCACTGTACAGGAAAACCGAAAATTGATAGTGCACAACAAGTTGCATAAAGCATAATTTACGAGTCTATCTATTTTCAGTCACCATTGTGCAAAAGTATTTTTAACCAAAAATCCCCGGCTCTTTGTTGAGCCGGGGATTCTGCATTAATATTGATTGCCTTTTAAACTTGCTGCCAAACAGCTAACTCTACCGTCATACGCCCAAAGAAACTCTGGGGTGGTAATTCATTATCTTGGCCATAATCCATATCTACAACTCGAGCAACAACACGTAAAGTTGCTGTTTCTAATACAATTTCACTTCCGGGTACAGCCAGCGCCAGCTTCCCCTTAGTTTCAAATTGCTCTCGTAAAACTTCATCTGAAAATGCAAAATCACTCAAAACAACTTTTGTAACCGTTTGAATATCTCTTTGATCAAAAAGCCAAATCTCAAAAGCCGCTACTTTTTTAGGATCTCCAACACCCATGCTGGGTTCAGCAATTCCAACGCCGCATTCACCCAGGAATTTTCCGCTTGGGGAATCGATTGAGAACGAATCATCAAACAAGCTATCTCCAAACATATATGTCGTCATATACTGCGCCATGGGGGGAACACCATCTTGGACAGTATTGTCGGCAAGCTGCTCAATTCGATCATCAAGATTTTCGGTTTGGGAAAGATCGGTGTGATCATCAAGAGAAGAAGGGCTTCGGTAAAAATATAGATAGCCTGCCACAGCAACAATTAAGATGACCACCACCGCACACAAGATAACTATCTTTGTCATGGAAGATGGTGGAGCTTCCTCTTCGGACATGGTACCGAGTTCTGTATCAGTTTCGAGTTCATCCTCGGTGTCAGGGACTATTTCAATGGTTGTGACGTTAACCGCATCCTTAAAAAATTGTAGGGCAATGGGATCCAGATCGCCCGGTTGGGCTTCAATGGTCGCCAGGATATTTTCGGCATTTGAACCGAGACCGTCCCAGCGCTGCTTGGCCTTATTGTCATCATCCTTGACACCATAAGAATCGATTGCCATGCGCAGGTAATCTTCCTGCCAGGTCGTTTCTAGATAGCTGGGTGAAGCATCAACCCATTTCAAGGGCCACAAACCCCAGCCAATTACTATCCAACCGATGAACAAACCGACTAAAAAAGCGACCAAAGCCAATATACGTGGGTTTTTTAATCGTTCTTGGATCATATCCATAATCTCTCTCCCAAATTGCTTCTTGCCTTAGAATCTCCAGCAAAAAATCAAATAACGGGCAAAAGCTGAACCCCAAATTTTTTTAGTCTGGTCTACATCAGACCATAAAAACTTACTAACTATTGCCTTTAAATCAAATCATGCTCATCTCTATGTTGCAAGCATTATGCCAACTCAGCAACATCTTATACATCATCAGGAATGACTCCATCCCGTAAAAATTGCTCTTCACAATCTTTACAGGTAACATAATGTTTGTTTTCTGAAATAAGCAATCCTTGACACTTCGGGCAAGGGGTGGACAGGGGCAATTTCCATGATGAGAATTCACAAGTTGGGTAGTTCTCACAACCATAGAACACCCTACCACGACGAGTTTTCCGCTGCACTAATTCCCCGCCATCATCGGGGCACTTAACACCAATCTTTTCAAGCAAGGGTTCTGTATAACGACATTCTGGGAAGTTACTACATCCAATGAACTTGCCGTGTCGTCCCCAGCGAATAACTAATCCCTGACCGCAATCTGGACAATCGCGCCCTATTGGTTCTGGGCCGGTATTTAGGTCGGGCATGTTTACTTTGGCAAGCTCCAATGTCTTTGAAAAGGGTCCATAAAAATCTCGGATGATTTCAACCCAGGTTAAATCTCCAGAGGCAACTTGATCTAAACTAGCTTCCATTTTAGCTGTAAAGTTCGTATCGACGATATCCGGGAAATGGTCCACAAGCAAATCATTGACCGTAATACCTGTTTCTGTCGGGAACAAGCGGCGCTTCTCACGGAAAATGTAGTTACGATTTTGCAGCGTTGAAAGTGTTGGAGCGTAGGTAGAAGGGCGACCGATGCCATTTTCTTCCAGCGCACGAACCAGAGATGCATCAGAATAGCGGGGCGGCGGTTGTGTAAAATGCTGTTCAGGTAATAAGCGAATCAAATCGAGCAAATTCCCAACACTTAGGTCGGTAGGAACCGGCATTTTTTCTTTCTTATCTTTTTCTTTCAAGTCTTTATAGACAACCAAAAATCCAGGGAATCGAATTGTTGAACCTGAAGCGCGCAGCAAGTAGTTGTGCTGGCTCCCTTTGGCATCAATTTCAATGGATATCGTATCGAAGACAGCTTTTTCCATTTGGGAGGCGACAAAACGCTGCCAAATCAACTGATAAAGACGATATTGGTCGCGAGTCAAAAACTGTTTGACAGCTTTTGGCGTACGCAATACAGACGTTGGCCGCACTGCTTCGTGGGCTTCCTGAGCTCCCCGCGCTTTAGTTTTGTAATAAGGAGGTTTCTCCGGCACATAACTGTCCCCGTACGAAGAGGCAACAAAAGAGCGGACCTCTTTCTGAGCAACCTTGGAAATATTAGTTGAATCGGTTCGCATATAGGTAATCAAGCCCGTTTCGCCACCATTACCTACATCAACACCTTCATAAAGCTGTTGGGCTATGCGCATCGTGCGCCGGGCAGTAAATTTCAAACGGCGGGAAGCTGACTGCTGCATGGTACTGGTGATAAAAGGTGCTTGAGGTTTGCGATGGCGGGTACCAACTTTGGCTTTGCTGACCTGATATTTTGCCTTTTCCATATCTACCAAAATAGGGTCAACATCGATTTTTTTCTTGAGCGGTAATTTCTCACCATCTACACGAGCAAGCTTAGCAACGAAGGTTCGATTATCACTTTCTGGCGTCAATTCTGCTTCGATACTCCAATACTCTTCAGGGATAAAAGCATCAATTTCTCGTTCACGATCGACTATTAACCGCAAGGCTACCGATTGGACACGCCCCGCGGAAAGGCGACCGCGCACTTTTTTCCACAACAGAGGGCTAATGCTGTATCCCACCAAACGATCTAAAATCCGGCGGCCTTGCTGCGCATTGACGAGATCCATATCCATTTCTCGGGGCTGCGCAAAAGCTTCTTCAATAGCCGGACGCGTTATCTCATGAAATATCACTCGTTGGGTGCGCTCAGGTTCCATCTCCGCAGATTCGAGTAAATGCCAGGCAATGGCTTCACCCTCGCGGTCGAGGTCAGTAGCTAAATAAATTTCTTCGGCTTTAGCAGCCAAAGCCTTGATTTCTTTAACAATGGGTCGCTTATCATTGGGGACGCGATATTTTGGCTGAAAATCATTTTCAACATCTACCGATAATTGGGATCTGAGCAAATCGCGGACATGGCCAACAGATGCTTTAACCTTATAACCCTTGCCCAAAAAACGTCCTACCGTGCGCGCTTTGGCTGGAGATTCAACAATCACTAGCTTGCCAGATCGTTTTACCTCTTTCTTTTTACGACGCCGCGCGACTGCGTCTTTGGGCGGTTCCATACCTTCATGAGCATCTGTCCTACCCATACGAAACACCTTTGTGCCGCAAACAGAACATTCACCTCGGGTGGCCGGGGTCCCGGTAGAAGTAAAAACGGCCTGGGCATCTTTTATCTCCTGCTTTTCTTTACACTTTACACAATAAGCTTGCATACAAAAAACTCCACATAACAGCTCTTATTAACTATAAAAATTTACTTCCAGGTTTTAATTGATTGACAATTTTACGGACATGCTGGGCTTGGTCTACCTTCGTCACAAGCAGTACATCACCGGTATCAACAATGATCAAATCATCAACACCCAGGGTGACGACTAAACGATCAGACGTGTTTTTATAAACCAAAGTATGGTTTGTGTCCAATGCAATATATCCATCACCTTCGAAAATATTACCATGTTCATCCGTCGGGAGGACATCGAAAAGTGCGTCCCAACTGCCAACATCATGCCAGCCTAAGCCTTTTGCCGGAATAATGACGACATCACCGGCGTTTTCCATAACACCATAGTCAATGGTCTCCGGCTCAATGGTCGGCCAAACCCCTTGAATTATGGTCTGGACATCGGGTTGATCCCATGAAGCTGAAATTTGATTTAACTTTGCTTCCAGGTCCGGCATTTGATGAGTAATTTCATCCAGAATGCGAGATACCCGCCAAACAAACATGCCTGAGTTCCAATCGAAATCACCACTAGAAAGCATTTCCTGAGCTTTAGAAAGATCAGGTTTTTCAATAAAATGCATAACTCGATAGATATCTAAATCGCGGTGGCGGTTAACCTGTTCAGCACGTTGAATATAGCCGTAGCCCGTTGCCGGATGCGTGGGTTCAATTCCCAGGGTAACAAGGTGATCCTGCTGAGCAGCATCATGCGCCGCCAACAGCAGTTCATGAAAAACATGTTCATGTTTAAAAATATGATCTGCGGTGAGCACCGCCATGACGGCCTTGGGATCACGAGCTTGCAGCGCTACGGCAGCTAATCCAACAACCGATGCAGTGCCGCGTGGCATAGGTTCAATGAGGAAGTTTTCAACCGGGATTTCAGGGCATTGATTTTGAAGTTCTGCGGCCTGATCAGCTATGGTAACAACAAAGATTCGTTCGGGTGGAAATACTGCATCTAAACGTGCAACTGCAATTTGAAAAAGGGAGCGCTCCCCAACGAGTGGCAGCATTTGCTTCGGGCTTTCTTTGCGAGAAAGCGGCCACAAACGCGTTCCACCTCCCCCGGCCATGATAACTGCGTAATAATGTTCAGTCATTCTTCACCTAATTGTCAATGATCTCCAACATAATCTGCATCTAATTCACGAACGGCTAAATAACGCATACCACCAACCTGCCTAACCATACCCTTAAGTTCCATAATAGCCAAGGTAGAAGTCACCTGCTCAATGGGCATATTTGAACGGGCACGGATTTCATCAACATGAACAGGTTCTAAATCTAAAATTTCAAATAACTGCGCTTCAAGCGCATTGCCAGGTATTGCAACACGTGCAGTTCGATGCTCAGTAATCATGGTCATCTCAAGCACTTCCAAAATTTCTTTTGGATCAAGAAGTGGATGGGCACCATCGCGGATCAAACGGTTAGGACCTTTGCTCTGCGGAGCCGTTACATGCCCGGGCACAGCAAAAACATCACGTCCCTGCTCTGCAGCAAAATTTGCTGTGATCAACGCGCCGCTTCTTAGGCCAGCCTCAACAACCACCGTTGCCATTGACAAGCCAGAAATGATGCGATTTCGCGGCGGGAAGTTAAATGCCTCTGGCGGGGTACCTAAGGGATAATCACTAATGATGGCGCCATTGGCAATAATTCGCTGCGCCAAATCCCGGTGTTCAGGTGGGTAGATTCGATCTACGCCGCTGCCCAAGACAGCAATCGTGCGCCCACCCGAATCAAGAGCTGACTGGTGGGCAACAGCATCAATGCCACGTGCTAAGCCGCTAACAATAGTTACGCCGCTTTGAGCTAGCGTTCGAGCCGTTTCATCCGTAACCTGACGTCCGTAAGATGTTGCTCGACGGGTACCAACAATGGCAACAGCCCAGGCATCAGCAGCAACCAAAGTACCCCGAATATACAGCACTGGAGGTGCGTTGGTAAATTCCCGAAGACGCTCAGGATAATGATCATCATCCCAGGTGAGAACCTGAATGTCATCCGATTGAATTTGTTCCCAAATTTGATCAAGGGAAATATCGGCTCGCAATTGCACCAAGTTCTGAACAATTTTCTGACTCAATCCGGATGCTCGTAATGCTTCTGCTGAAGCACCCCATGCTGTTTGAACATCACCAAAAACATCCAGTAAAGCCCGCAGCCGGACTGCACCAATGCCTTTAACTAAATTAAGTCCAATCCAATACAGCCGGGAATCACTCATAACCAGCCCCCACAACAAGGAAATAAATCAAAAAATATTTCTGGGGTAATACTTCGATATTATCAGACAAACAGCATAAACGTGCATCAGAATACCATACCGCTTTCTGAAATGTCAAGATAATAATCAGCTATCAGGCAATAAACCCGGCAGCAGCTTAACAAAAATCTCTTTAGCTTCGATATCGGTCTTTAATATCACCGAATCAATGGCTGGTATGAGCAGCTCCTGACCATCTTCTGCACGAACAAGGTAAACATCGTTAGCACCAGTCTCAATGATTTCGGTTAATGTTCCTAAAAAGGAGTCATCTTCATCTAGGATAACACGCATTCCTAACAGCTGATGTTGATATACTTCCCCTTCAGGAAGGGGTGGACGATCATCAGCTCGAACCATGATCAATTGGTTGCGAAAGATACCAGCCTGATCACGGTCTAGAATGCCTTCAAAAGCAATTAACATATCCTGTCGATGCCAACGAATACTGCGAATGGTATACAGGTCATGGTTTACGCCAATATTGATCGACACACCGGGCTGCAAACGCTCAGGGAAATCCGTCCAGACCGACATGAGGACTTCGCCACGCAGCCCATGAGGGCGGCGTAGTTTTCCAACAACTAAGAATTCAGGCTCGCTAAATGAAAGCGAGCCTGAATTTTTTTTCTTTGAAAACGATCTTTTTTCAGAAGTCATTCTTGATCTAGGATATCCAGCGAAGCACGCTTGCCTTCACGAGCAGCGGCAACACGCAAGAGGTCGCGCATTGCATTTGCTACGCGCCCTCCTTTGCCAATAACGCGGCCCATATCTTCTTGGGCAACGCGCAGATGGATATATACTTTTGAACCATGCCCTTTTTGATCAACGCGCACTTCCATTGGATCATTTACCAGCGAACGGGCAATATATTCGATTAAATCTTTCAACTCTTACCTCCTGATATCTTAACCACCCGGAATTCTTGGAAATTAAGACAAGTAAGAACCTGGTTTTCAATTCAAAAAACCAAGCTTAGGCTTCAGATTCTTCTGATTCTGAACTTTCTTCAGCAGGTTCTTCTGTAGATTCTTCTGTTGATTCTTCAGCTGCATCTTCAACTGGTTCTTCAGCAAGCTCTTCTGCTGGTTCTTCAGTTGATTCTTCAGCAACTTCTTCAACTGGCTCTTCTGCCAGTTCTTCTGCCGGTTCTTCTGCTTTCTTAGGAGCAGCGGATTTTAAATCATCCCGGCGAGTACGAGGATCAACATTACGGGCTTCCAAAACTGCAGCAGCTTCCGCTTCCAAGACAGCAACATCTTCACCAGCTTTGAAACGCTCGTAACGTTCTGTCAGGCCAACCTGTTTGAAGAGCTTGGATACGGAATCGGAAGGCTGTGCGCCAACACTCAACCAGTAATAAACACGGGCTTCTTCAAATTGGATGGTAGAGGGCTCGGTGCGGGGATTATAAATTCCCAAATTTTCCAGAAAACGTCCATCACGGGGGCTTTCTTTATCGGCTGCTACTACTCGGTAACTGGGCTGCTTTTTTGCGCCAACACGGCGCAGTCTGATACGAACCATGATCTGTCTCCTTCAGTACAGATGATCTTCTTTATAAAATATGTACCACCAAAAATCCAAGCGTGAGGTGCATCGAAGGGGATGCAGAAGTAGTTTGAATTTTTGACGATTAACTAAACATAGCTGGGAGGTTGCGCATGCCTGATTTACGTAAAGTCTTAAATACACGACGCATATCCCGGTACTGCTTCAATAAACGATTAACCTCTTGAACTTCAGTCCCGGAACCAAGAGCAATACGACGCTTTCGTCGGGCGTTCAAGATTTTTGGTTTCTGGCGCTCTTGAGGGGTCATGGAACTCAAGATAGCTTCGGTACGCTTAAATTGACGTTCGGCATCACTCGGGTCAACAGCGCGGGCGGCCTTGCCCATATTGCCAGGGAGCATGTCCATGATCTGTCCAATGGGGCCCATTTTACGAACCTGCCCTAACTGCTCGGCAAAGTCTTCAAGGGTGAACTCGCCAGAAAGCATACGCTCGGCCTGCTGCTGCGCATCTTCCATATCCATAGCGGTTTCAGCGCGCTCAATCAGGCCAATCATATCACCCATTCCCAAAATACGGGAAGCTAGGCGATCCGGGTCGAAGGCTTCTAAATCGCTTAAACCTTCGCCGGTGCCCAAGAATTTAATGGGCAAACCGGTTACCGAACGAATGGAAATGGCAGCGCCGCCACGAGCATCACCGTCCATCTTCGATAAGACTAACCCTGTCAGCGGAACCACTGTGCTAAATCCCTGAGCGATATTGACTGCTTCTTGTCCAATCATGGCATCAACAACAAGCAGCGTTTCAGCAAGTTCCACTTTGGAAGCCAAGGCTCGCAGTTCATCCATCAGCTGGTCATCCAACTGCGAACGGCCAGCAGTATCTAAAATGACAACCGTGAATCCACCGCGCTGAGCTTTTTTATAAGCTTGTTGGGCTAATTGCGGAGGTGATAAATTGGGATCGGTAAATACTTCCACCTGTAAACTCTGACCCAAGGTCTGCAATTGCTGCACAGCCGCTGGTCGATAGGGGTCAGCCGCGACCAAAAGGACGCGCTCACCCTGACTCCGTAAAAGACGGGCCAGTTTACCAGCCGCGGTTGTTTTACCAGAGCCTTGTAAACCGGTCAACATAATTATACGCGGTTTTGGGCCGCGCAAATCCATAGCAACTGGTTCTCCAAGAGTGGCAATTAGCGATTCATGGACAATCTTGACAACTTGCTGTCCAGGAACAAGCGCACGTGAAACTTCATGACCAACAGCACGCTCACGAACCTGCGCCACAAAATCTTGGACAACCTTAAAATGAACATCGGCTTCAAGTAAAGCCAAGCGCACTTCGCGCATCGCGGCATCAACATCGCGCTCAGAGAGCTTACCGCGACGGCGCAGGTTATCAAATATATGATTGAGGCGTTGAGTCAAATTATCAAACATAAGTCACGTTAAAATAGCGGCTCTAAGGTTCAGCCGCAAAGCTGGATTTTAGCTTGGAAGGAGGGAACGGTCAAGGGAAAGCTGAAAACATTGCACCGGCATAATACCTATGGTAAAATGCATGCCGCTCGGGAGGGGTTCCCCGCCTGACGATTTATGGAGGGATGGCCGAGTGGACTAAGGCGGCTGTCTTGAAAACAGCTGTGGGTTCACGCCCACCGGGGGTTCGAATCCCTCTCCCTCCGCCTTGTATCCATGAATATTTTCTTCATTGGGTACGCTTAAAAATTGAATTGGGGAGGTGCCAGAGTGGCTGATTGGGGCCGCCTGCTAAGCGGTTGTCGGGGTAAAACTCGACCGCGGGTTCGAATCCCGCCTTCCCCGCCTGATCAGAATAAAACCTGATATGCTCTCGTAGCTCAGTGGATAGAGCACTTGGTTGCGGACTAAGGGGTCGCGCGTTCGAGTCGCGCCGAGAGCGCCAGTAAGAGCGGGAAATTTCCCGCTCTTTTTTGTACCTAAATATCATTATTTTTTATGGCAGATGAACAAGTAATCACAAGCGATATCATCATCGTAGGCGCTGGACCAGCAGGCTTATCTACAGCGCTGCACCTGATACAACAGGATCCAACCTGGGTCCAACGTATCATCGTGCTAGAAAAAGCCTCTCACCCCCGCCCTAAGCTCTGTGGGGGCGGTCTAACGCGTTTTGGGCTGCGAATCCTGCATAACCTTGGCTTTACCTTACCCTTGCCCTTACCGCAGGCGGAAGTAGATGAGGTTATTTTTCGCTATCGGTCTCGGGAATTTCATGTGCGTGGTAAGCCCCAGTTCATCGTTTTTGATCGCACAACACTTGATGATTACTTGGCGAAAGAAGCCAAATACCGGGGCCTGCAAATTCATGAGAACGAGGTGGTACATAAACTTGAAGTGAAAGCAGATGGGGTAGCGATCCAAACATCTAAAACAAAGTATCAGGCTCAAGTCATAATTGGGGCGGATGGTTCAAAGGGTATTACCCGGCGATTGATAAAAAAGAACGATGGTACCAACAACGTAGCCCGGGTATTGGAATCTTTTATCTCCGCAACTGAAGATGATCCGTTCTTCAAATCCAGACAGGCATTATTCGATTTCAGCTTTACCGGAAAAGATTTACAGGGCTATACCTGGGATTTCCCATCTTGGGTTGCAGGAAAACCAATTTCTAACCGCGGGATCTATGACAGCAGGGCTTTTGATGCGGGTGCTCGAGCACCATTACCAGCATTGTTGGATGAGTTCTTAGGGGAGGAAAAAACACACCATCCTTATGAAGGCCATCCCATCCACTGGTTTGACCCCAGGAATATTTTTGGCGCTGAACGAATCATCCTGGTTGGCGATGCAGCAGGAGCAGACCCGCTGTTCGGGGAAGGCATTGGCCCGGCACTAGGCTATGGTACGATAGCAGCAAAAGTAATCCAAGATGCCTTTACTATTAATCAATTTAGCTTTAAAAATTACCGACACAGGGTATTTCTCTCCCCTGTGGGACACTACCTGCTCTTACGATGGATGGGGGCAAAGATTGTTTACCGTTTCAGCACCCACAGGCCAGTGATGAATTTCCTATGGTATGTGGGCAAGATCGTAAGCACAATTTGGAAAAGTGGAAAAATATAATAATCATGAATACAAATCAAGTTCAAATCCTACTGACTAACGACGACGGCATTCAATCACCTGGTTTATGGGCAGCGGCTGAAACCCTGGACCCCTTGGGATATATCACGGTAGCAGCACCGCGTGAGCAATCATCCGGGGCCGGGCGAAGCCTGCCGATGACATCGGATGGCATCATTCAGCTAGAGAACGTGCACGTCAATGGGCGCAGCTGGCCGGTACATGCGGTTGGTGGAACACCTGCTCAAGCTGTGCAGCATGGCGCGCTTGAGATCATGCCTCAGAAACCCAATCTGGTGGTTTCCGGAATCAATTATGGAGAAAACCTGGGTGTGGGAATCACGGTTTCAGGTACGGTGGGCGCGGTTATGGAAGGCGCAGCACTGGGAATCCCAGGGTTAGCGGTATCCCTGGAAACAGAGCAAAAACACCACTACTCCTACTCCACTGAGGTGGATTTTTCAGCAGCAGCTTATTTCACAGCTTATTTTGCAGAACGTTTGTTAAAGTATGGGTTAATACCTGATGTGGATTTAATCAAAGTGGATATCCCGGCAAATGCGACCCCAGATACCCCCTGGGAAATCACCGGACTCTCTCGAGCACGGTTCTATGAGGCGATACTTCCGGAACGGGAATCCTGGGAAGAACCCGGTATCATGGGCTACCGCATCACCGATGCCTGGCGAAATGCGGAGCAAGATTCCGATGTTTATGCTGTGCGAGTGAAAAAAGTTGTCGCAGTGACTGCAATCAGCCTGGATATGACCTCACGAGCAGCGTTCAAAGAAATCGAAGATCTTCTTCGGGAATAACAAGCGCTCTTGCACCAGCAGGATACCCTGATCTATTATTCAGAAATGTCCATAATTGGCCGAGAAGGTCATTATGGCTGTGTACCGACAAGCACATCTAAGATCTTTGGGTGGAGATGGGGGTTAGCCGTTATGATGGAAAGCGGATAGGACAGGAAATCCGGGCCGCCAACCATATCGGTTACCAGGCCGCCCGCTTCAGTTACCATGAGGACTCCAGCAGCGGCATCCCAGGGTTTTAAACCTTTTTCCCAGTAGCCATCAAAACGTCCAGCAGCAACATAACAGAGATCGAGGGCAGCAGACCCCAGGCGGCGAACGCCCTGCGTTTTTAAGGAGAGGGCGGCAAAATGATCAAGGTTGTTATCAGGGTTGGTCCAGGTGTCATAGGGGAACCCAGTGACCAGCAAACTATGAGCTAAATCTTCTGTTTTTGAGACCTGTAAAGGGACATCATTGAGCCAGGCACCGCGACCACGTTGAGCTGTGAAACATTCATTGTTCATGGGATTGAACACAACCCCCAGAAGCGCCTTTCCTTTATGGTAATAAGCCAGAGAAACCGAGAAGATGGGAATAGCATGGGCATAATTGACAGTCCCATCCAACGGGTCAAGGTACCAAATATGGTTACTATCTCCCGGTGTTACACCGTTTTCTTCGGCAATAATATGATGTCCGGGGAATTGGTCTTGAATGGCGTGCTGCAGGAACTCTTCTGCACGACGATCAATTTCAGTAACCAGGTCAATGGTTCCTTTATAGTCAACCTGAATATCTTTACCAAAACCAGTTCGTAAAATCTCGCCAGCCTGACGGGCTAATCTTTCTAAATCAGATAATTTTGGCAGCATGGTCTCCTCAAATTGGAAAGCCCTCATCATCACCAATTAGGGGAGAAGATGATGGTATTAATCATTTTTTTGTCTATCACCGTCGATAATAATATCCCGAATTTCAATATGATCAAGTTGCTCTAGATCATTTGAAAGAATATGCTTTTTCTCGATAATTGCGCCTGTTTTCGGCGGCTTGAAAAGCACCTGACGCAGTTAACAAGGGTGCATTTTAACATAGGTCGTCAACGATGGCTGGTTGGTCATGAAAATACGAGGGGAATTTGTCTTTTGCATGCGGGTTTTGGCATGGAAATTGGGACAGAAATGACCAATTGATTACCCCAAAATGGTGAGAATATTTCTGGGGCTAAAGCAGAAATGATAATTCACTGCTCTCAATTTAATTTAGTATCATTTAGCACTGTATTGATCAAACAAGGATGTGGGAAGTGAAGTTCTGCTATAATGGACCCATCACCACATCTTCTTTTCGGCCAATGACTAGATAAAAGGAGGGGTATCCTTGAATCAGGCCGCAGGTAAACTTACAATCAGCAATGGCCCAAACAGCGGCCAAATTTTCCAGCTTGAAAAAATTGAAACCATCCTCGGGCGTGATGAGAAAGCCGATTTTGTATTATCGGATCCTGCAGTATCACGTCGGCATACCAGAATAACATGGCGTGAAAACCGTTATTGGATCGAAGATCTGGGCAGTTCCAACGGAACTTTCTTAAACGGGGTGCGGTTGGTGGCCGAGGCAGCAGCATTAGCGCATAAAGACCAGGTCCAATTAGGAAGAATGATTAATTTGGTGTTTGAATCGACCACAGATGTTGAAGAAAGCCAAACTGGGGAAAAGACAACAGCCGTTGCTGTGCAAACCATGATCGATGTTGAGAAGCCCCATATCCCAACCAAGGCACCCGAATTGATCGTCACAATCTCTGGAACCCCTGAGCAGCGCTACAAACTAGAAGAAGATAAGATAAGTATTGGCCGTGCGGATGATAACGATATTGTTATCCAATCTCAAATCGTCTCCCGGCATCATGCGCACCTGGAGCGCTTTGGCAGCAGGTACCTGATCGTACCCCACCCAGATGCCACCAACCCCCTATACCTTGATGGTTATCCATTAACCGAAAAACAAGCTCTTTCTGAAAGCAATATTCTGCGCATCGGAGGACAGGATCCAGGACTGATGGTTTCCCTGGGATACAGCAGTCCTTCGGATGTGGAATCGACCATTGATGCCAGGGTGGTAAAGTTTGGCCAGCAGAACGTATTGAATATTGGGCGGGATGCCGCCAATGAAATCGTACTCGAAGCACCGAATATCTCCAGATACCATGCTCAAATTGAGCGCGTCGGTCAGCGCTACCGGGTGCGCGATTTACGCAGTGCCAACGGCACTTTTGTCAACGATCAACGTGTGGATGAAGAAGCTTGGTTAAACCCAAATGATTCGATCAAGATAGGGTCATACCGGTTCATTTTAGGAGCCGATCAGCTTTCACAATACGATGACAGCGGTGGTCTACAAGTCAGTGCAGTGGGACTGCAAAAATGGGTGCGCAAAGATCTAAATATTTTGCAGAATATCTCCCTAATATTCCAACCGCGTGAGTTCATCGTTGTCGTCGGCCAAAGCGGGGGGGGTAAAACAACACTGATTGACTCGATTTCAGGATACCGCCCAGCAACCAATGGGCAGGTTCATGTCAATGGAATCGACACCTATGAAAATTTTGATGCGATTCGAGGCGATATCGGCTATGTTCCCCAAAAAGATATCATTCACATGGAACTGACCGTGATTCAAGCGCTCGATTATGCTGCCCGACTGCGGATGCCCAAAGATACCAGCAAGGAGGAAAGGGATCAACGGGTCGTGGAAGTTCTGGATGATCTCGATTTGACATATCGGAAAGATGTGCAGATCAGTGGATTAAGCGGCGGACAGCAAAAACGGGTATCGATTGGTGTAGAACTGCTGACCAAACCAGGGTTGTTTTTCCTGGATGAACCGACCTCAGGTCTGGATCCTGGGAATGAGACAGCGTTAATGCAGTTGATGCGCCGGCTGGCTGATCAAGGCCGCACGATCGTATTGGTAACACATGCTACTAAAAATGTCATGCTAGCTGATAAGGTTATCTTTCTAGCTCGGGGAGGGTATTTGGCCTGGTTTGGCCCACCAAACGAGGCATTAGCATACTTCAATCGATACCGGACAGAACGCAGCCAACGAGCGGGAAAAATTGAATTTGATGAAATTTACGCCATCCTGGACGATCCTGGTTTAGGGAGCGCTGAAGATTGGGCCCATCGCTTCCAAGAACATCGCGCTGCTGCAGAATATATCAGAGAACCGCTAGCAGAAGCCCAGCAAAAAGCCGCATCCCCTCCCATAAAAAAAGCAAGCAAAAAAGGAAGCTCCAGTTCCAGCAGGAAAAATATATCTTCACTGCATCAGTTTTTAATCCTTTCGGCTCGCAATTTAAATATTCTGGTACGGGACCGATCCAGCATGATACTGATGCTGATCGTTGCACCTATGGTGGCATCGCTCGATTTTATCATGGCGCCAATGATGGGGCGAAATCTTTTTGATTATTTTGATGGGAAAATGCCGGTGATTTCGGTCACGTTATTTTTAATGACGATCAATTCGCTGTTGGTAGGCGGTCTTTCTCAAATGCGTGAGTTCGTTAAAGAGGCTGACATTTATAAACGTGAGCGGTTAGTCAATCTTAAAATATTCCCCTATGTTGCATCCAAGGTTTGGATTGCTGGATTGTTGGCCCTTTATCAAGGGATGGCTTATACGGTTATTCACAATATTGCCTTTGAGATGCCTGGCGGGATTGAGGAATTCGTCTTTACCTATATTACGCTGGTATTAGCTGTGCTGGCGGGGATGATGCTGGGGTTAATGGCCTCAGCACTATCTCCTGCGGCCAGTTCAGCTCCATTGATCATGATCATGCTGTTGATACCGCAAATTGTTTTGAGCGGCTCATTAGCACCGCTGCCAGAAACGGTCAGTGCCCCGGCTTCGACGCGATGGACCTTTCAAGCCTTGATGGGTATCACGGGAGGAGGTTCAGATGTCGCCGCAGATCCATGTTGGGAGCTGTCAGTTGATGAGCGCGAAGCCCTGACCCTGGATGAAAAAGATGATTTAGGGTGCCGGTGCATGGGAACAAATATTTTTAACCCAGATTTATGTAATTTCCCAGGAATAGGCATTTTTTACGATCCATCGGTGGTGTCGGATGAACCTGTCAAGCCAGAACCCTTGGGAAGTCCTCCTCCAGAACCTGAAATTCCAGCAGCACCAGAAGCCCCGGAAGATCCATCCGACAATATCGCATTTGCTGGTTATATGGTGAGTCTGCAAAAATACCAAGAAGAAGTTAATCGTATTCAAGAAAACTATAAAACTGAAATAAAAAACTACCAAACCCTTGCTGATGCTTATAAGGTGGAAGCGACCGCCTTTCAAACCAAAGTTACTCAATGGGGAATTGACCGCATGTCAGCCGTCAACGGAGCAGAAGGTTTGATCGCAGTGATGCACAATGACTTTGGTTGGACCTTTATTAATAAAGAAGATACCGGCGGTTATTATAAACAGGTTCTAATTACCTGGATTTCACAATGTATATTAATCGTTATTATGGGTGGCATAACGCTGTTTCTCATCAAACGGAAGGATACAAAATGATATGAAACGAAATACACTATTACTGATCGTTATCTTGGTCTGGATAGGCGTGAACTTGGCCTGCAGCAGCAGTGATGATACCGAGGCGACCGCCCAGGCAATTACGGAGATTCTTTCTTTAACAGCCACCGCAGCGGTCCCGCAGGCGGAAGAGACGGAGAATCTGTACCTGACTGCTCAAGCTGAAGCAACCGAGCAGGTAATACTCGAACCGGAGGTGGATACAGAATCACTGCAAGCCACTGCGATGGCAGAATCTAGTGTCATAGGTGAACTCAAACTTTATGGAATTGATCCAGAGAAGGGGCAAATTGGATGGGTTCATCCCCCTGTTAACCTTGAGGCGGATAGGTATATGGCGTTTGATTATGCCAATGATTATCCAGAAGTCATTGTGGGCGATTTTGTGATCGCGTCAGATATCACCTGGGATACACAATACGGCACATCAGGCTGCGGCTACTTGCTGCGTTCAAACGGGGATCAAAATTCGGGTGATCAGTATATGGTCTTAATTACGCGCGCAGGTAACGGTCACTTGATTTTTGCTATAACTGAAAACGGCAATCCCGTTGGCGGCTACGATGTCTTCCCCCGTACTTCTGATAAATCCTTTGATTGGCATAATGGAACCACCAATCGTGTTGCCATTGTAGGGAAAGGCAGCACCTTTACTTTTTATACCAATGGGGTCTGGGTTGATGAAATTGATCTAACCAATCCGCCCCCAGCGCCCGTAATGCCAGCTATTCCAGCGATTCCAAGCGATCAATCCAATAACCAATTGATGGAAATATACCGGCAGCAAATGGCGGAGTATGAAAATATGGTTGAAGAGATTAGGAATAATTTCAATGGGTTATTAAGCCGTGCCCAACAAAAGAGCCCCATCTATGAGCATGGATTTGTGGGTTTGATATTGGTCAGTGAATCGGGACATTCCATCTGCCAATTTGATAATGCATGGTTATGGATGATGAATCCTGAAGAATAATATTTGCGTATTTTCAACTATCTCCCAGCATCTTTCCACTCCCCTTTTTCATGAATTGCGATTGGCTAGTATCAAAGTGGATTGCTACATTGTCTTAAGGAAAGGGGACAATGACATACTTTGTGGAGATTCATCGCCATGCTCAGAATTCCAATATAAAAGAATTTGTCCAAAAGATCAGATGAAGAACGGGTAAAACAAAATCAATTGACAGCAGCAGTATTTTTCTTCAAACGCTGATTTGTCCACCAGAGGATTCCAGCCAGCAAAGCTAGAAAGCTGACCAAATAGAGTACCACGACACCCAGACTTATTCCATCTACCCAGGCTCCATAAATTAGACCTGCCAGGGTGCTGAAGAGGGAAACCCAGGCAACATAGACCCAAGCCTTGAGCCTCCCGATGATTGAGGCTGTGATCAGGATACTCTGCAAGCTTAGTTCCGGATCGGAAATCAAGTAAGCCAGTAAAGGACCGCGGTGCATCCCGAGGCTGAGGAACATCTGAGCAATGGGCACTTCTACCAGGGTAGGAAAGTACATAAAAACGCCAAAGACAACACCGATAAAGTTGCCAAACACTGTGTTGCTCCCAGCCAGGATCTCTATCCAAGCAGGTTGAATCAATTCCTTGATCATCCCAACGAGGAAAACACCTATGATCAATAGGGGGAAAATTTGTTTGACGAAGCGCCAGGATTCCCAAAGGAAACTGCGGGTTTCATCTTCGGTCAATTGGGTTTTTAGAATCCAACCCAACAAAATAGTTGAGATTGTTACCCCGAGGAATTTTCCTGTAAACTGCAGAGTCACACCCCCTGTGTGAGGGATGACACCCAGCGAAGCAATCATCAGAGTCAGCCCAACCAGAGAAATGGAAACCCATGTCCAGGCATTGAATCCCTCGAAGATATTTTCGATCCCCTTCCAAGAAGTCAGACCGATCAGTGCTAGCATCCCAATCAGCAGCGCACCCTGGGCAGTGACACCTTCTTCACCGCGGGCAGAATCAAAGGGTACCAGGTTGAAAAGCCAATCCTGAAAGCGATCCACACCTGAAAGCGGTAGGTCTACAGTCAGATAGGTATGTTTTAACACCTCGATCTGAAAAGTACCTAAGATCAATAGGGCAACTAAAACCAGCAGGAAAATCAACCCCGCGCGATGCATTTTTGCCTGACCGGCAAAGAGGTCATTGGTGACCTGATCGCGTTCGGCATCAGCAGCCCGGAAGATCAATGCCATAATTACACCTACCCCAATGCCAAAGGCAATCGAAAGCACCAGACGTGCAACTGCCAAATCCATGCCGATGACTGCACCAGTATAAGACAGCGCCAGGATATTAACTGCTGGAGCGACAAAAAGAAAAGTTATCGCAGGACCCAGCCCGGCGCCTTTCTTGTAAATTCCAGCGAAAAGGGGAATAACCGTGCAAGAACAGACGGCGAGCAGAAACCCCGCAACAGCAGCGGCCGGGTAAGAAACGAATTTGGGGGTATTTCGACCTAGGTAGCGCGTGATGGTCTCTTTAGGGATCAGGGCGGTCATAGCTCCAGCAATGTAGAAGGCGGGGAGCAGGCAAAGCAGTACATGGGCTGCCAGATAAGCGGCCAAGTTACCAAGACCGCTGGAGAGCAAATGAAGGATAAATTCAAAAACAGAGGTCATTTTGGATTCAGGACAGAAGTGACAAAGCTGGTTACCTCAGCAAGCGAAGGAATACGCCCCGTACTCACTGTCACATCATTGATCACCAAACCAGGCGTGGACAAAACACCGTAATCTATATATTGGTTAGGATCGGTTACTTTGATGATTTCTGCATCCACTGAAAGTTGGTCAACAACTTTACGGGAAATTTGTTCCACACGTTTGCAATTAGCACAGCCTGATCCAAGTACTTTGATCATAAGCATGTTGTATCCTCCTAAAGTAAACCATCTTCTTTGAGCATAATCTCGTTGTTCGTTTTTGATACACAATCTGGGCAGCAGCATTGAGGAAGCGGATTCGTTGAAATAAGCTGGTCCAGTTCTCCGGGGGATATGCCGGCCACATGCCCCGCCGCACGCATGAGATCCAACAACTTCTGATCCTGCAATCGATAAAAAACGTAGCGGCCCTCCCGACGAGTATCCAGGAGCCCGATTTTACGCAAAGCCATCAGGTGCTGAGAGATGTAGGCCTGACGGTATCCCAGTAATGTTTCCAGGTGGCAAACGCAGGCTTCTCCTTCACCAATGGCCAGCAAGATTTGCAAACGAGCCGGTTGACTGATATTCGCTAATAAGTGGCTGATGGGTTTAATCATGTTTTTCATATTCATAATTATGAATATATTGTACTACACATTCAGGCTATTGAATATATCCAGCATTTATAGCTAATAGGTAAAATGCATGAAGATGGCAAAACAAAAAAATCGCCGTTCTGGATCTAGAGCGGCGATTCAGTACAATCCATTAAGAAAAGAATTATGCCAAATTGAAATGTATTTCTAATAAGCTACAGGGAAATTAGCACTCGCTAAAACCACAAGCATAGCATTTTCTGCAGCCCTCTTCATTCACGAAGGCAGCCTGACCACAATCGGGGCAAAGATCACCGATCCGATAAGTTTCTGAGGGACGCTCAACGAGGTCAACATCTGACAGGGGACTTTCTTGTTGAGGGTTGGAATCGATATTATCCTGGGCGTTGTCTTGGTTGTATTTGGCTAAGTAAGCATCTAAGGCCTGGGAAACACCATCGGGCAAAGACCGGACCCGATTGGGGCCAAATCCAAGTGAGCGACCCCCACCAATACCCTCCAACTGGCGCACAATTTCACGCATGCGCTCACGCGGTTCAACCGGGGAGGCTAAACGCAGCACATAGGAAAGCAAACGGCCAATGGCTTCAGAAACCGCGGCCGTATCGGAACCCGCTTTGGCTGTATTAATAAAAATCTCAAAAGGTTGGCGCTCCCCATTTTCATTTATGGTGACAAAAGCCTTGCCCAACGGGGTAGTCACGCTAAAGGTGTGTCCTTCAAGAAGGCGCGGGCGTGGTTTTTTCTTCATCTGCCAGAGATGCATATCATCCACAAGCGACTCTACGGAAACATCTTTTTCTCCGGCCGTAGCCTTAGTCTCAAGAACAACTTGTTCACGGGAGCCAGCTACATAAACTGTGATACCCTTGCATCCCAATTCCCAAGCCAGCAAATAGGCATCCGCGACATCTTGGGGAATAGCTTGCGATGGGAAGTTGATTGTTTTTGAAAGGCTGTTGTCAACAAATGCCTGCAAGGCACCCTGCATACGGACATGCTCTTCAGCGGTAATATCATGCGAAACAAGGAAAACATCACGAATTGAAGCCGGGAGATTTTCCAAATGCTGGCAAGTGCCATGCTCTAAAACCTGGTTAACGACACCTTGACGCGTTTTTTCATCTAGACCAGCCTCCATGAGAGCGTGCTCAAAAAGTGGGCTAGTATAAGATAATTCCAGATCCTTACCATTATCATTAACGTGACGAGTGTAAGCCAGTGCAAAGACAGGTTCACAGCCATAACCTTCACAACCAGCAACGGTAGCTATGGTACCGGTGGGCGCAATCGTGGTTTGGGCAGCGTTGCGGATACCGTGCTGCTTAAGTCCATTTGTGATCAAATCCCAGTCCAAAGATGGCCGCCCGTAATCACGACGATAAGGAGAAATCGGTTGGGGCGGCTGCCAAATCAAGTTCTCAGGATCGTAGATGCTGCCTGTAATGGCAGGGAAAGGACCACGCTGGCGTGCAAGCACAATACTGGCGTGCATAACGTGGTAGCGCACAAATTCCATGACCTGGGAGGCAAATTCCTGTCCGGCACTAGAACCGTAACCAACACCATTGTGATACATCAGATCACCCAGTCCCATAATTCCCAGCCCAATCCGTCTAGCTCGAAGAGCTGATTCTTCCAATGCTGGTACAGCCGGCACATAGGCGTTGGCATCTACTACATTATCCAAGAAATGAGTGGCACCTACGATGGTCTTTTCTAAGGTATCCCAATCAACAGCACCATCTGATGTGGTGTGTTGGGCCAAATTAATAGAACCCAGGCAACAGTTTTCATATGGGCCTAACCACTGCTCGCCGCAGGGGTTGGTTGCTTCTAATTCATAGAGATGCGGAACAGGGTTACCGCGGTTGGCGGCATCGTGGAAAAGGATACCGGGTTCCCCATTATGATGCGACTGCGTAACGATATTATCGAAAAGATCTCGAGCCCGCAGCTCAGCATAAACTAAAATTGGAATGCCAGCAGCCTCAGCTTGTTCTAATGTGCCGTCAAAACCTCGGTAAGCCGGGTGGTTAACATCGGGGAAGCGCAATTGCCAAGTAGTATCATCCCGAACAGCTTCCATAAATGCATCAGTAATGCTGACGGAGATATTGAAATTGGTAATAGCGTGTTCATCTACTTTCGAGGTGATAAATGATTCAATATCGGGGTGATCCACTCGCAAAACTGCCATATTGGCACCGCGCCTGGTACCACCCTGGGCAATCTCTCCAAAAGCGGAATCATAAACCTGCAGGAATCCAACCGGACCGGTAGCTTTCCCGGCTGAGGAATTAATCACTGTACCCTGCGGACGCAGGCGAGAAAAGGAAAAGCCATTCCCGCCGCCAGTTTGTTGTATGAGAGCCGCGTTACGTAATGTTTGGAAAATGCCATCATGAGCACGGCCCATATCATCGCTGAGGGGCAGCACAAAACAGGCAGCTAACTGGCCTAGTGGGGTA
>JBDLJO010000003.1:0-35913 GCA_039714275.1 Chloroflexota bacterium
CAGTGGTCTGACAATATAAACCAAACTGGTCACGAAAATTGGCAGTCGGAGTGGGAAGTTTTAGAATGGGATTTAAACAAAATTTCGGATGAGCTCGATTTTTCCGAAGTAGTAAAGCTCAAAAAAGTCGATAAAACTGCCTGGGCAACCGGGCAGCGAGTACTCTATGTACCTACATTTTATGCAGTGGGAAAAGTTAGATGATGTAACTAAAATTGGGGCAAAATTAATTTGGAGGTGCTGCCAAAATCATACTCAGCTAAAAAGCTGTGCTAATAAGTTAATCTTTTGGTAAGCCAACCTCAATTTGATCATTTCGAACCTGGACCGGATAAGCGGGAATGTCTTCAACGGCAGGTAGAGTTAATGCTGCACCGGTGCGTAAATCAAAACGAGCGCCATGCCGCGGGCAAATAATAACATGACCATCTAATGTGCCGTCATCCAAGGGTTCTTGATCATGACTGCAAAGGTCGGCGATGGCATAATAATCCCCTGCAATATTAAATACGATCACGTCAAGATCTCCAATTTCGAGATATAAACGTTCCCCGTTAGGCAGTTCATCTAACGAGGCAACAGCAATAAAATCGCAGTTCTCGGAATCAAGTTCTTTATAGTTCATCATGCCACCAAATCATCGCTGGCTTCGCCAAGTCCATATACACCAGCTTTTAATACCTTCAGCGAGAGCAAAGCACACTTCAGGCGTACGGGGCCCAAATCTATACCCAGGAGTTCAAGTAAATCATCTTTGGTGAGTGCCTTCACTTCTTCCAGGGTTTTACCTTGGATGTGCTCCAACAACAGGTCTGCAGAGGCCAGTGAAATTGAACAACCCTGACCGCTAAAAACAGCCTCGGTGACGATATCATGCTCATCGAGACGCAAATCCACACGGATATGATCGCCGCAATATGGGTTATCATCTTCAAAGCTAATATCGGCAGGGTCAAGTTCGCCTTTATGCTGGGGATTCTTATAACGTTCAATAATCTGTTCGCGGAAGAGATCGTCCATTAGGCAAAGATTTCCTTTACTCGATAAATACCATCAACCAACTGGTCAACTTCTTCAAGGGTATTATATAAATAGAAACTGGCCCGAGCGGTAGCAGGGATTTGATATTTCGTATGCAGCGGCATGGCACAGTGGTGACCGGCACGCACAGCAATCCCAACTTCATCTAACATTTGGGAAATATCGTGAGCATGGATGCCGGATAAGGTAAATGAAGCTACTGCACCCTTGTACTTGGCAGCCGGCCCAAAAATCGTGACGCCAGGAATTTCTTCCAAACGGTCCAATAAATATGCCCCGATCACCTGCTCGTGCTGCTCAACATTTTCCATACCAAGGGCAGCAAGATAATCTACTGCCGCACCAAACCCAATCGCCTCAGCAATTGCGGGAGTACCTGCTTCAAATTTAAAGGGAAGCTCATTAACAGTAAACGAGCGTAATTCCACTCGCTTAATCATATCGCCACCACCCAAGAAAGGCGGCATCGATTCTAGTAAGGATTGGCGACCATATAAAATGCCAATCCCATTTGGGCCACACATTTTATGACCAGAGAAAGCCAGAAAATCGGCATCCAAGGCTTGAACATTTACAGGGATATGGGGGACAGACTGCGCAGCATCAACTAAGGCCAGGGCACCAGCTTCATGAGCCATTCGAATTATCTCAGCCGCAGGTGTGATCGTCCCCAGGACATTCGACATTTGTGTGAAAGCCACCAATTTTGGGTCCAGCTTTAATAATTGATCATAAACATCGAGATCCAAAAGTCCATCAGGTGTTGTTGGGATGAATTCTAAACGTAAATCCATCTCTGCCGCTAATATTTGCCAGGGCACCAAATTAGCGTGATGTTCCATCTCGGTCAGGATAATGAGGTCATCTTTTTCGAGATTGGCTCTACCCCATGTTTGGGCCACAAGGTTGATCGATTCTGTGGTATTGCGAGTAAATATAATTTGTCGATGGGAGGGCGCACCAATAAAAGCGGCTATGCGAGCCCGAGCCGCCTCATAAGCTGCAGTAGATTCCTCGGCTAAGGCATGAATTCCACGATGGATGTTAGCATTTGACTGCCTGTAGTACTGATTCATCGCTTCAATCACCTGGCGCGGCTTTTGACTGGTAGCAGTAGAATCTAAATAAACTAAAGGCACGCCAGGACGTACTTCCCGCTCTAAAATCGGGAAATCCGCTCTAATTTTTAGCAGATCAAGAGAGGATGTTTTTTGTTTCATTGATATCCTAGACCAAGAATGTGGCTTTATCTTACTCAAGCCACATTCTTTATATTACAGTATTAGATTAGCGACGCCGCTTCTTTGGACGTCGGATGTTTGCTGATGCTTTGGGACACCAGAGCACGTGGTCTGGCACCATCCATCCGTTGGTTAAATAAACATTTCTATGAAATTGAACTGCAACTAATTTTGCATCGACCTGGACAACAACACCATCCAGCCAATCACGCACACGTTCTTCGTGTTCATTTTCATGGTCACAGTTGACTTCAACAACATCACCAACTTTATATTCCCGTTTTAATTCGGGAGGGGATGTAAAGGGAAGACTTGCCAATTCGACCTCCGTAAAACCTTTATATACTTTTTATCGAGTGCTTTTTTTACAGATTCCAGGGTATTGAGTAGGATATCCGACGATAAGGATTCTTAAAAAAAGCTCAAATTAATAATAGCGAATTATACGCTAAAAAATGCTACCGCGCCGCCATCTTTTTCGTGATTGCATCCTGGAAACGGGTCCGAACGCCCTCAAAGGGAATGCGCGCCATAATCGGATCAAAGAATCCCTCAACAATGATGCGCTCGGCCTCTTTTTTGGAAATGCCTCGGCTGCGCAAATAAAATATCAATTCCGGGTCAATCTTGCCAATCGTTGCTGCGTGTGTACAGCGCACATCATCAGCAAGAATCTCTAATCCGGGGATCGCATCCGCACGAGCATCATTGCTCAAGACCAGGTTGCGGTTGGCTTGAAAGCCATCGGTTTGCTGAGCCTTGGGATCAACAAAGATCATGCCCTGCCAAACGGAACGACTGTCCTCAGATAAAGCACCTTTAAAAAGCAAATCGCTGGTGGTGTGATCAGCCATATGATTTTGTTGGGTATCATGATCCAAATGTTGCTTTCCATCTGTAAAATAGAAACCGGATACACGCCCGTAAGCGCCGCTGCCTACCAAATCGAGATCAGTGAAGTTTTTGGTCAGCTGTGTTCCAATAGCGCCAAAAATCCAATCGAGATGCCCATCTTTTTCAACGCGGGCTCGTTCGTGTGTAAAGTTCCAAACATTATCACCCAACGATTGCAATTCAACAAAGCGTAAATTAGCATTTTTCCCAACATGAATCTCAACAATGCCGTTATGCAAGGTTTGCCCACCGACACCATCTGGAGATGCGGTTTCATGCACGTAGGTCAATGAAGCACCATCTTCCAACCAAATAATAAGGTGAGAGAAATACGCTAATTCTTGACCCGCACCCCAAAGCACACTATGAAGCGGACGCTCGACCTGTACGCCGCGCGGCACATAGACAAAAACACCATTTTCAGTCAACGCGCCAGCCAGGGCTGCAAATTTACCCTCGGAAACCTTGACCACTTGACCTAAGGCCTGGCTAACTTGATCGGGGTAGGTTTGTGAAGCGGTTGCGAGGTCAGTAAAAATCACACCCTGATCCGCGAGATCAGCATCCAATGATTTTTTCATCCCATCTGGTAGGAGAGTAATTTGTCCTCCAGGATGATCATCTGTTAGAGGCTGCAGCAAATAATCTGGAATCGCTGGAAGGTCATTTGCATCGCCATCATTGGGAATGCGAAAGTTATTTTTAAGTCCGCGTAAATCCGTTCGACGCCAGGGCTCATCTTTGGTTGTGGGGTAAGGCAATTGTTCAAATGCCTTCCAGGCCTGGGCGCGGTAATCTGCCAAAACGCGACTGCCGTTAGAATCCGGAATCATTTCACCGGTGAAGGAAAACCCTTCAAATTTTTGCCTTGCTCTTGATTTTCGTTTTACTACTTTTGTGGTCATGATTAACCTATCGACCCTTCCATCTGTAACTGAATCAGACGGTTCATTTCAATTGCATATTCCATTGGCAATTCTTTAACCAGCGGTTCAATAAAGCCGGAAACAATCATTGAGGTGGCTTCCTCTTCACTGAGACCGCGGCTCTTGAGATAGAAAAGTTGCTCTTCTCCTACTTTGGATACGGACGCCTCGTGTCCAATATCAACATCCTGATCGTCAATTTCGATATAAGGATAAGTGTCTGAGCGAGAAGCTTCATCGAGTAAAAGGGCATCACAAACTACATTAGAGCGCACGTCCCCCTTTTCTTTATGAACCTTCAACAAACCACGATAAGAGGCGCGGCCGCCATCTTTACTGATTGATTTAGATACAATTTTGCTGCTCGTGTGCGGTGCAAAATGAATGATCTTGCCACCCGTGTCTTGATGTTGTCCTTTACCAGCAAAGGCCATTGAGAGAATTTCACCATGCGCCCCAGGTCCCATCAGATAACAGGAAGGGTATTTCATGGTCAATTTTGAACCTAAATTTGCGTCAACCCACTCCATTGTGCCGCCCTCAGCTACTATTGCCCGCTGGGTTACTAAGTTATAAACATTATGAGACCAGTTTTGAATAGTCGAGTAACGCACACGGGCATTCTTTTTGACAATGATCTCAATCACACCGCTGTGAAGTGAATCGGTAGTATAGGAAGGGGCAGTGCAGCCTTCAACATAATGAATTTGCGAGCCTTCATCGGCGATGATCAGCGTGCGTTCAAACTGCCCGATATTAGCTACATTGAGCCGGAAATAGGCTTGCAAAGGCAAATCGATTTTCACGCCAGGGGGTACATAAACGAAAGAACCACCTGACCAGGCCGCGCTGTTCAGGGCTGCCAGTTTATTATCTTCAATGGGTACGACTGTGCCAAAATACTCACGGAAGAGCTCGGGATGTTTGCGCAGTCCATCTTCAATACTTACGAAAATTACGCCCTGCTCTTCAAGATGCTCCAAGATATTATGATAAACCATCTCGGATTCGTATTGGGCACCTACACCGGCCAGGAATTTTTGCTCTGCTTCCGGGATGCCTAATTTATCAAAAGTATTTTTAATCGCATCCGGAATATCATCCCAGGTCTGTCCCTCTCCATCTGTAGGTTTAACATAATAATAGATATCATCAAAATCGAGCGCTTCCAGATCGCCGCCCCAGTTGGGCATTTCGCGCTGCTGATAATGGGTTAAGGCTTTGAGACGAAAGTCCAACATCCATTCAGGTTCCCCTTTCATTTCAGAAATTTGTTTAACAATTTCCTCATCTAAGCCTTTGCGAGCTTTGAAAACATACGTCTCTGGGTCGCTAAAACCCCATTTATACTCGCCAACACCGTCCAGAATCTTAGCATCTGATGTGGTCATACTCTACTCCAAGAAACACACTATCATTTAGATAGGTGAAATATTTATATCTCAAATTAAACAGCATCGGCCGCGTATTTCTCGCGCACCCAATCATAGCCTTGCTCTTCAAGCACCAATGCTAAATCAGGGCCGCCGGATTCAACGATACGTCCATTTAACATGATGTGCACAAAATCGGGTTTGACATAATTTAGTATTCGCTGATAGTGGGTAATGACAACAGCTGAAAAATCAGGACCCCGTAATGCATTAACCCCTTCAGCGACAATACGCAGAGCATCAATATCAAGTCCAGAGTCAGTTTCATCTAGGATTGCTACCTGCGGTTCTAATGTCGCCATTTGCAATACTTCGGCTCGTTTCTTCTCACCGCCAGAAAAACCTTCATTGAGGTAGCGTCCGGCAAAAACATGATCCATCTTAAGTAAATCCATTTTCTCTTTAAGTTTCTTGCGAAAAGCAGGAATCGGGATTCCTTTACTCTCAGGATTTTGGGCTTTTTCACGGGCGTTTAATGCTGTACGCAAGAAATTCGCTACCGTAACCCCGGGGACTGCAACTGGGTATTGGAAAGCCAAAAATACGCCTAAATGGGCTCGTTCTTCTGGCTCTAATTCCAATATATTCTGGCCGTTAAACATCGCCTCCCCACCATTAATATCATATGTTGGGTGACCCATTAAAGCATATGCCAGGGTAGATTTTCCGGTTCCATTGGGACCCATAATGGCATGTATCTCCCCTGGGCGTACAGTGAGATCAAGTCCGCGTAAAATATGATTACCTTCTACGCTCACTTGTAAATTTTTAATCGCTAACTCGGACATCAGAGTAACTCCTTCTTGATGAAATTACGCACCAAAAATAATTTCATTTTTATATGCAATGTCTACTAAATTGAACGCCCGGCATTATAGCAAGAAAGGTGGATTTCGTCAATATTTTATATATTTTTCATATATATTATTGACATGATTTTTCGCGGATGGTATACTGGCAGCATTACCCAGGAAATAAATCAGGGTTCATTTATGAGCAGTACTCGCGAAAAAGTTCAAAAAATACTCCTATCCCATCAACGCAGCACTATTAACGAATTGGCTGAAGCTGTTGGAATCAGCCCTATCTCAGTGCGTCACCACATCAATAAGCTTGAAGCCCTGGGTTTTGTAAGCTCTGAAGAGGAAAGGCATGGCGTTGGACGACCGCGCAATGTTTATTTCCTCACAGAGAAAGGCCTTGAACAATTCCCTACTCGCTATTTGCGGTTAACAATACGGTTGCTGCAGCAGCTTAAGGAGACTCTACCTGAAAAAATGGTGGGGGAACTTTTTTCACAAATGGCCGGGGATATTGCCACAGATTTCGCATCTGAACTTGATCTTGATGAACTCTCGATAGAGAAGCGTCTTGATATTACAAGGGATTTGCTGAACGCAGAGGGCTTCACAATGGAGTGGGAAACCAAAGATGACGGTTACCACATCCACGAAGTAAATTGTCCATACCATCATGTGGGGCAATCGCATCCCGAAGTGTGCGCAGTAGATGAAACCCTGATCTCAACCTTATTATCCGTCCCCGTCGAAAAAGTTAAATGTATCCTGGATGGGGATTCATTCTGCACATACGTTGTGCAAAACCTTAAAAATGAAGATGAAGAAAGGTTAGAAGCATGAGCATTGTCCGCCCTCGCCCGGTTTGGAAAGTAACCCAAACACACCCCGAATTAGTAAGTCCACTTGACGAAGCATTTCGTCAAGTGATGGATCCAGAACTTGGTCTAAATATCATGGAGATTGGTCTTATTCGAGATGTTTCCATTGATAATGAAAATAACAGCTGCCATGTAATTATGATTATGACGACCCCCTTTTGCCCCTATGCTCCAGCACTACTTGAAAGTGCGCGCTCAAAAGCAGAGGGCGTGAGCGAAAAAGAAACCACCATTGAAATGGGTATGGAGCCTTGGGATCCCACTTATATGGAAGATGGGGTTGGCGCTGATTGGGGTTTATTCTAACCTCAACCAACCAAATCAGGTATTCATAGATTCAATAAAGCCCCTACCCAAAATAGGGGCTTTATGTTATCCTACGCCGTTGATCTTAAGAAAATTTGAAGATCTTTCCGCTCTTTTTGTGTTCGCGGCATCAAGGGCAATCCCGAGGAAAGGAGGTAAAGTATGCGCGATTATGAACTCGTTTTCATTATTCACCCTGATCTTGATGAAGCTGCAACTAACGAAGCAGTAGAAAAAGTAAAGGGTTGGATTACGGAAGCTGGGGGATCTGTGCTCAAGGTTGATCCTTGGGGAAAACGCAAGCTAGCGTATCCCATTCGCAAACAGAATAATGGCCAGTATTTCCTATTTGAAATACAAGTCAGCCCTAGTTTTATCACCGAGCTAGAACGCAATTTACGGTTCTTAGAACCTGTAATGCGTTTCTTAGTGGTAGCTATTAACCAATAATAATATCGTTGGAGGTTGTTATGAGCCGGGGCTTAAATAAAGTGATGATCATTGGTCACTTAGGACGCGACCCTGAAATGCGTTATACACCTTCAGGCCGCCCAGTTACTACTTTTAGTGTCGCCACCAATCGTAGTTGGACTACATCCGATGGCGAGCGGCAAACTGAAACCGAATGGTTCAATATCGTCGCCTGGAGTAAGTTAGCGGAAATTTGCAATCAGTATCTAAGCAAAGGCCAACAAGTCTACATCGAGGGGCGCTTGCACTCCCGACAATGGGAAGATAACCAAAACGCAAAGCGCACTTCAGTAGAAATTGTAGCAAATGAAATGATCATGCTCAATGAGCGCCGTGCTGAGCAAGATGATGCTGCTGATGTTGCCCCTGAAGAGGATGAATTTCCCTTCTAGGTTCCTTCCCAACAACTGGCTGTATACAACACAACGATAAGATTTTTTAATTTAGGAGTATAAGCATGAATAAAGGTTTTCGACGACGGCGAAAATTTTACCGTCCTCAAAATTGCAAATTCTGCGGAGACAAAAGCATCGTTATCGACTATAAGAATAAAGATCTGCTGCGTCAATTCGTATACGGTGATGGCAAAATTCGTCCTCGCCGCCAAACAGGCACTTGCGCAAAACACCAACGTGCCGTTACGCAAGCCGTTAAACGAGCTCGCCATATAGCGCTGCTGCCCTTTGTTGGTGAAGTTCTGCGCTAAATTTTGTCTTAGTAATTAAGTTGGGGCATAGTATGATGTTCGTTTTCCACTAAGAGGGCACCAAAACCTTTGAAGTGAATGGACATTACCCTATGCCCCTTTTTTATCAGAAAATTGAGTGAACTATGGCTGAAAAAAAGAAACCATTTATTTCCAATCGTAAACATGTGGCCCGTTTTGAACGTGAAGCGTTACAAAAACGCAGGCTGATGATTGGATTTTCAATTGTTGCCATCCTGGTAATATCGCTCTCCGTTTACGGCATTGTTAAAGAGCGCGTGCTGGATCCCAAAAAACCCCTCGTCACAGTCAATGAAACTGAATACACTGTCCGAGACTTTCAAGTTTGGGGTCGTTTTAAACGTTATCAGCTTGTTAACCAATATGGCAATTATCTTAACATCATGCAAAGCTATAATGATCCCGAAACCCAAGGCTACTTTAAAACAAATCTGCAGCAAATAGAATATCAGCTAGAACCAACATTTTTGGGTGCCGAGATTTTAGGGGAGCTAACTGAAGACGCGCTAATCCGCCAGGAGGCTGAGAGATTGGGTATTAGCATCAGCCAGGAGGAAGCCGAAAGCTATATCGCCAACGCATACTTTAATTACTATCCTGAAGGCACACCAACTCCTGAACCAACAAGTGCACCGCTGCCAACTTCAACGCTTTCCGCGATTCAAATGACTCTTGTACCGCCAACAGCGACACCGGAGGGGTCGGTTGATGAAGTTGAGACTGTACCAACTGAGGTGGTAGAAACCGAATCCAGTGAAGAACTGCCCAGCCCAACCCCCTACACGGAAGAAGCTTTCCAAGGGCAATTTAATGAATTTCTAGAAATTCTGAACAGCTATGCCGAAGTTACTCACGAAGATCTGATTTGGCTTATCCAGAGCGATCTGTATCGCGACCGGGTAGTTAAAGCTGTTACAGCAGATATGGAAACAACTGAAGATCAAGTTTGGGCGCGGCACATTCTTGTTGAAGATGAAGAAACCGCAAACGAAATTCTGGCTCGTCTTGAAGCTGGTGAAGATTTTGCCGATCTAGCGGTAGCGTTATCAACCGATACCGGCAGCGGCGCCAATGGTGGTGATCTAGGCTGGTTCAGCCCTGGTTCAATGGTTTTACCTTTTGAAGAGGCTGCTTTTGGTCTAGAGATTGGCGAGATTAGTGAAGCAATTGAAACTCAATTCGGGTGGCATATTATTCAAACTTTGGGTCATGAAACCCGCCCTATCAGTGCTTCTCGATTGAACACTTTGCAGGTAGAAGTTTTCCAAGCCTGGCTTGAGGCGCAGCGTGCCGATGCCATTATCGATATTGAACCAAACTGGATGGAGTTTGTTCCTATGGACCCAGCCATCCCGGCACAATATTTACAGCAAAACCAGCAAACGCCCTGATCTGATCGCGATTTTGTAGGCAAAATTAAAAAAAGAGATGGATCTTATCGAATCCATCTCTTTTTTAATTTATTTAAGTAAAATCGCGATCACCGTTTGGATAAAACTTCCTGCTGTATCACCAATAACTCCGCGATGCCGCTCTCGGCTAAGTTCAACATAGAGTCCAGGTCTGCGCGTCGAAATGGCGCTCCCTCAGCTGTACCTTGAACCTCGATCAATTCCCCTGCTGCGTTGATAACAATATTAACGTCTACATCTGCAGCGAAATCTTCCTCGTAGCATAAATCCAATACAGGTGTCCCAGCAATCATACCCACGCTAATCGCGGCCAGCGGAGATATAATCACATTCGGAGGAATCTCCCCTTTCGCAATTAATTTATTCAAGGCAAGGGCCAAAGCTACATAACTTCCGGTAATCGAGGCTGTACGTGTGCCGCCATCAGCCTGAATTACATCACAATCAATCGTACATGTACGTGGACCTAATTTTTCTAAATCCACAGCAGCACGCAAACTGCGACCAATCAGGCGTTTTATCTCTTGAGTACGGCCTTTTAATCCACGAGTCTCGCGAGACGTACGCGTGTGGGTTGATCTTGGCAGCAAGGCATATTCGGCAGTTACCCACCCTCCGGGCAATCCCTGAGCTTGCTTCCAGCGCGGCGCACCTTCTTCAATGGTGACATTGCAAAGTACTTTTGTGTTACCCATTTCAAATAATACAGATCCTTCTGGGTAAGCAACATAATCAAGTGTCATGCGCACGGGGCGCATTTGGTCCAATTGGCGGCCATCACTGCGTTTCATCGAATATCCTTCATATAAATTATCCAACACTTTTTCAAAAAAGGAATTGAAACTCACCTGTAAACGTGAGTTCTCACATCCTGATCATTTTTACGACTCCATCACTTCTGCAACTTGATCCAATTTCAAACTGATCACCTGACTGGCGGTATCACGTCCCATTGTGACGCCATAAATAACATCGGCTACTTGAACGGTATTGCGATTATGCGTGATCACGATGAACTGTGTATTCTTACTCAATTCACTGAGCAAATCACGAAAACGCCCAACATTAGCCTCATCAAGCATAGCATCAACTTCATCCAGGACACAGAATGGCGTGGGTGACACTTTTAATAACGAGAACACCAGTGCGGTAGCGGTAAGACTTCTCTCACCCCCTGATAACAGCGACAGGTTTTGCGTACGACGCCCGGGCAAACGTGCATCGATATCAATACCCGTATCCGTTAAATTTTCTGGATCGGTTAAAACCAAACGGGCAGAACCACCACCGAATAAACGCGTAAATATCTCTCGGAATTCTATGGCCACGGCATCGAAAGTTTTACGAAATTCGCGTTCCATTAATAAATCTAACTCTGCAATCACTTCCTTGACATCCGTCTCAGCACGCTTCAAATCATCAACTTGTGTGTTCATAAAGGTGAAACGCTGATTCACTTCTTCATACTCTTGCTGCGCTTCGGGGTTAACAGCCCCCATGCGGCGCAATTGGGCTCTTTGTTGTTTAATCGTTTCACCCATACCTTTGGGCAATTCCAACACGGTGGGCAGCTGTTCAACAAAATCACCCAGGGGCAGCGGTGTAGGACCCGAGACATCTTCTGCGTAAGAAAATGACACTAAACCAAAATCGGCTTCAACCCGCTCTCGTAAACGATCCAACGATTCTTGACGCCTTGACAAAGTTAATTGTGCTTGAGCATGGCGACGATCTGATGCGCTCAGTGATTGTCGGGCTGCTGCTTCATCTTCTTGCAAGTCCATTTGCTGGTTTTCAGAGCTCTCCAATTCATCTTCGGCCGGATCAATCAAAGCCATCAAGGTTTTTACTTGCTCGGTAACTTTTGATTCCTGTTCGCGAAGACCAGTCATTTTTTGATCAAGCTCATCAGCTTCGATACCCAACGCCGACAAGCGCCTGGTCAATGATAATTTATCTTGCTTTGCTTGATCAAATGCTGTTTGCCTTTCATGATGCCTTGTTTGGGCGTCACCTAGAGCCCGTTCGGCTACTGCAGCCTGTGTGTTCCAATGGCTAACTTGGGTTTGAAAAGATTCTGATGATAAGCCAATCAAAGCATTTTGATACTTTTGAAGGTTCTGATCACTTTGGGAAATCGCAATTGTTAATTCCGAAAGCTGGTTTTGAATATCTTTTGTTTCTATTTCTCCATCGGCAATATCAGCGCTTAATTTATTGTGCTGTGAGCGCTGCCACTGTACCTGACGCTCGGTCTGTTTATGGGTCAGGTCGATTTCAGCTTGCTTTTGCGCAGCAATAATTTTGGCGGAATGGCTGGCTTCTACATCGCGCTTAAGTTTTTCAGTTTCAGCAGCCATCTTTTCCAGGCTTTTATCAAGTTTTTTGATACGAGTCTGAATATCAGCAACCAGCTGCTGGGCATTTTTTATTTGGGCATCCATTTCTTTGCGCTGACGCGGACGACTGAGCGTACTCACAGCTGCATCTAAGCCGGCAGTGATCGGACCGCTGGCATGAAATACTTCCCCTCGTAGGGTCACAGCTCGGGCTGTGCTTGGTTTCCCAACCAAGACACGGCGCGCGGTTGCGTGATCATGGACAATCAAGGTTTGACCGAGCAATAAATCCACTGCTGGTCGCAGCGCTGCCGGCGCTTGGACCAAGGACGCGGCAACGCCTTCCACACCCTGGGCTGGTTTAACCGAAAGCGGAGGCAAGGGGGCCAGAGCATCCAAAGGAAGCAAAGCTCCTCGGGTGGTTTCTTTGCTCAAAAGATCCAAAGCCTGGCTTGAGGAAGTTTCATCATGCAGTAAAACCGCATCCAGATATTCACCTAAGGCTGCAGCGATGGCCGTTTCAAACGCTTTAGGAACTTCTAATTGGCTGCTCAAAGCACCTTTAGCACCTTTCAAACTGCCCTTCTGAGAGGATTTTAACAGCAGCTGTGTTCCACTGGCATAGCCCGCCAGCGCTTTCTCTGCCTGATCAAGTACCTCTAGTTGGGCTTCTAATCGCGCCAAATCGGCTTGATTTGTGCTGCGCACCTCCAATAGATCTTTTTTCTCACTCTCAACTGCAGTAAAATGTTGACGATGCGTTATTAGGGTTTGCTCAGCATCTATTTCTGCAGCAGCAGCTTTTTTAGTATCGGCGGCGGCAGCAGACAAGCGTTGAGCAACCTGTTTGAAAGTTAATTCAGCGTCCTTTACTGCTTGCTCGGTATTCAAAAGTTCTTCACGTTGATGAGTATCTCGTGCACTGCGTTCCGTTAAACGCGCCTGCAAGCGATTTTGCTGTTGGGTAAACGAAGCTAATTTTGTACTTGCCTGCTGGTGCGAGGTTTCTAAATTTTCGCGTTCAGTTTGGCGCTGTGCTAATGTTTCCTGTGCCGATTTGACCTGCTGCTGTGCTTCTTCTAATTCCAAACGTAAACGTTTAACATCGGTATCAGTTTCTGCCAGGCGTTCGGAAAAAGCGATCATTTGCTCATCAAAGCGAGCGCTTTCATCTGACACATTTTGCTGCTGCATGACTAAAGACCGGCGGCGTTCATCGGAAACCGCCAATTCACGGGTCATTGTTTCACGCTGGGCGTGAAGATGAGACAATTCTCGGTGCCAGGATCCCAGGCGCGCTCGCACTCCTTGAATGTGGACCCGGAATTCTCCTAATTTCTCATCAAGGATCAATTGTTCTTGACGTGCTTGATCCCAAATAGATTCTTGGGATTTGGCTGCGCTGCGCGCTTCATTAAGCTCACGCTGTGTTCGCTGCCAATGAAAGCCATACCAATCACGCAGCAGCATACGCAGGTCGTCACGAACTTGTTCATGCTCTTGTGCACGTCGGGATTGACGTTCCAAGCTGCGCAAACGCGGTTTTAATTCAGCAAGAATATCTTCTACTCTTTCTAAATTTCTCAGTGTGGTATCCAATCTACGCTGCGCTTCATCGCGACGAGATCGATACAAGCCTATCCCGGCAGCTTCTTCAAAAAGCTTGCGACGTTCCTCAGCCCGTAATGACAAAGCTGAATCGACCAATCCCTGTCCAATAATGGTATACGTTCGTTCAGAGAGTCCTGAATTTCCTAGCAATTCAGCGATATCTTTCAAACGTACTTTTTGTCCATTTAAGCGATATTCATTACTACCATCACGGTAAGCTCGCCGACCAATGGAAACTTCTGTGAAATCCACCGGGAGCCAACCATTTGCATTATCAAAAATAATTTCTACGGAAGCCATTCCGGCTTGCGATCGTTGATTCGAACCGTGAAAGATCATATCCACGGTCTTTTTTCCCCGCAGCAGGCTGTAGGATTGCTCCCCTAATACCCAACGGATGGCATCTGCAATGTTCGATTTTCCTGATCCGTTTGGGCCAACGATACAGGTAACCTGCTCTGCCATTTTAAAAGATGTTTTTCCGGCAAATGTTTTGTAACCTTGTAATTCAATGGTTTTTAAACGCATAGTTTCTAATTGTCTTTCAATGGTAATTTTAAAATTATAAATTGAACCTGGATTTATGGCACTTTCCAAGCAGTTAATACTTCTAATGCTGCAGCTTTGGTGGCAGCCTGTTTACTGTGTCCTGTTCCACGACCATAAATCTGACCGTTTATTTCAACCTCAACTTCAAATATCTTAGCATGGTCTGGCCCGGTTGTAGAAACAGTACAGTAAGTAGGAGCACCATGACCGTGTGCCTGTGTCCATTCCTGCAAACGGCTCTTAGGGTCTTGCATTTTCCCTGAAGTGTAGATTGAATCAGCCACTGATTCTAAAAATGGTTCCATAAACTCTTGTACTGCTGGAAGGCCAATATTCAAATAAATTGCGCCCACAAGGGCTTCAAACGCAGCGCAGAGCAACGCCGGGCGGGTGCGACCACCCGAATCTGCCTCACCACGACCCAAGAGCATTGCCGCGCCTAAGTTTATCTGCGAGGCAAAATCTGCCAACTGCTCTGTACGTACTAAAGCAGAGCGCATACGCGTTAGCTGCCCTTCAGCCATTTCAGGGAAATGGCTGTAAAGCCACGCGCCAACTAAAAAATCAAGGACAGCATCCCCTAAAAACTCAAGACGCTCATTGTCCTTGAGAACGTCAGGATTTTCATTCAAATAAGAACGATGGGTTAAAGCACGGTGCAGTAACTTAAGATCAGAAAATTGAATCTCCAACCGCTGCGCTAAGTCACGCGGTGATTCAATTCCTGAGGCACCCCGAGTGATTGCCATATTGATCCTCCTCAGAACTCAGGGAGCGAGAAATACCCCATCAGGACATCGAGTATCTCGCGTTCCATTAGTTCCAATTTTTTTATTTTAAGCGACACAAAATATACGTATCATGCTATATCTAATTCGTGTCAAATTTCAATTTTTAACCTACGTACTCCTTAATCACCAAAACTGCATTGTGCCCGCCAAATCCAAAAGCATTGCTGACAGCTGCACGGACCGGCAATTCCCGAGCCTGATTGGGGACATAATCCAAATCACATTCGGGGTCGGGCGTTTGATAGTTGATGGTCGGTGGGATCACATTATCCCGGATGGCTTGCACACAGAAAACAGCCTCGAGTGCACCAGTTGCACCCATCATATGCCCGGTCATCGACTTGGTTGAGGAGACGGGTATATTATAAGCCAAGTCCCCAAAAACCGCCTTAATTGCCTTGGTTTCAGCTGCATCGTTCAGGGGAGTAGCTGTACCATGTGCATTTATATAATTTATCTGATCAGCGTTTACACCTGCAAAAGTAAGCGCTAGTTCAATTGCCCGAGCACCACCTACCCCATCTTCTGAAGGTGCGGTTACGTGAAAGGCATCTGCCGTGTTTGCATGACTGAGCAATTCTGCCAGTATCTCTGCGCCGCGAACCTTTGCATGGCTCTCACGTTCTAAAACTAATATGCCAGCGCCCTCACCCATCACCAAACCATCACGATTTTTGTCAAAGGGCTGAGGAGTCATCGAGCCGTCATTACACCGGGACATTGCTCCGATACGGTCGAAGGCCGCCACGCCCATCTGGGTAATCGTGGCTTCTGCGGCACCTACTACCGCAGCATCCATTAAACCGGCTCGCATCATCATCCAGGCAACACCAATACCATCAGCGCCCGAAGCGCAGGCCGAAGCAACAGAAAAGGAGGGGCCTTTTAGATTATGGGCAATCCCAATCATACCAGCCCCGCCATTGGACATCATTTTTGGAATGATGAAGGGGCTGATTTTTCGAGGCCCATCTTGTGCTACAGTGATCGCCGCTTCACCAAATGCATCCAAACCCCCAACGGAGGACGAGACAATTACACCAATGCGCTCAGCATTTTCATCGGTAATAATTAAGCCCGATTGTTCCACTGCCTCTTGTGCCGCCGCAATGGCAAATTGCTCATATCTATCAGATCGGCGCGCATCACGGGCGTGCATATATTTTTTGGGATCAAAGTTTTTAACTTCGCAAGCAATATGGACTAAATAATCAGAAGTATCTATGTGCGTAATTGGGCCCACGCCAGAAACACCATTGAGGATATTCCCCCAACTCTCATTGGTTGAGAGCCCCAAGGGACTGATCGCGCCCAGACCTGTAATGACGATCCGTTCTGCCATTTTTCTCTCCAATCTATTGTTAAATAAATTATGTAAATTATTGATAAGAAGGCAATACTTGTACTGCCATTTTTGGCACTCAATAAAATGCCCGTAAAAATGGCAGCAATTTCCATAAATAACCCCCAACGAACAAGCTGGTCGCGTGAAAAACGATCCAGATCACTAGATTAGCGATCGAGTAAACAATACGCTTAATTTCTCTAGCGTGTCATGCGATATGATTTTTAAAAATATATTTTGGTTAAATAACCGATTATTCCCCTGCCTGAGGTGAATAATCCCCCTCCACCCATTTCTGCTTATCCGGACCCATTTCTTTCTTCCATACCGGGACAATTTGCTTTAGGCGATCAATACCGTAATGTGCGGCTTCAAAAACGCCGGTATCACGATGAGCTGCTGTACAAGCAATCATTACTGTTGGCGTACCCGGAAATAAGCGGCCCACCCTTTGAATCATGGCAATTCCCTCAACGGAAGGCCAACGTTCCCGAATTTCAACAGCAATTTGCTTCATCTTGGATTCTGCCATTGGAGCATATGCCTCGTATTCCAAGTAATCCGTTTGATATGGCTCCCCGCGCGTGGTTTTGGCACGCACCATTCCTGTAAAAAAGCACGCTGCTCCGGTAGATGGCAAAGTGATTTGCGATAATACATCGTTGAGATTTAGTTCATCTTCTGTGATTGAGAAAATCGTTGGAAAAACGGTCATCAATGATTCAATTATCCTCCGCTGACCTGAGGAAAGATCGCCACTTCAGCACCATCAGGTATCAATGCTTCATCAGTAGCAAATTCACGATTGATTGAAAATAACGTTGCCTTCAGGGCTTGAGCCGCATGCGGGTATTGGGCACTTAATTGAGCACGCAAATCACGGACATGGCTACCTGGTTGAATTTCAAGATCCATTTTCCGTTCTCCAATCAGCGCTCGCATGGTGGCAAAAAGCAGCAAGGTAATCATATTCATGGATTCACTCATTAATGATATCTCCACTCTGCCCACCATGCTTCTTTAATACCCTGATGTTTGAAATACGCATTGTTTTCTCAACGGCTTTGGCCATATCAATAACGGTCAACGCGGCTGCAGAAACGGCGGTTAAAGCTTCCATTTCGACACCCGTTTTTGCAGTAGTGCGTACAGTAGCAGTAATGATGACACCAGGTAAATCATCATTGGGTTCAACAGTCACAAGTACCTGGTCAATTGGCAGCGGGTGACATAAAGGAATCAAATCTGCGGTGCGTTTTGCAGCCATGACACCAGCCAGCTGTGCCACCGTCAGCAGATCTCCTTTTTTAAGCGTGCCAGCCTGGATCAATGTTAAGGTCTCTGCACGCATATGAACTTCCCCCCTGGCAACAGCCATGCGCTCCGTAACTGGTTTGTGACCAACATCAACCATACGAGCGTGGCCAGACTCATCGAGGTGAGATAATTTATGGACAGTCATGGTCTGAATTATACCGCGCTAATCTTGAAATTGTCATTGATCATCAAAAAATAACTGTTTAGTACTGTAGAAAAGAGCGTATTGGATATATAACAAAGCTGTAAGTTACCCATAATTGATTTTATTCCCCATAACTGAATATCATAGACTATAATTAGGAGAATTATTTTCTCGCCAGCAGGAACAGCCTATCAAGACCTGACAAATGAAACCCGATAAACCTATTGCAGGTTGGGCCTTCAAGAAATCTCATGATGGTTCAATCCGTATAACCACCCTAATTTTAATATTAATGATTATGGTTGCGCTCAAGCAGCCAAATTTATTGAACATCGTGCTTTTGATCATTATCTTGGCAATCTGGCTGCTGGTGCTATATTTTTTCCGAAATCCTGATCGTGCCGTGCTTGATAAACCCGGGCTGATTATTGGACCCTGTGACGGTACTGTCGCTGATATTTCACAAATTAGAGAAGAGCAGTTTTTGAAGGCTGATACCATTCGCATCGGAATCTTCCTTTCAGTGTTCAATGTGCATGTGCAGCGAGCACCCATTGAAGGAGAAGTTACCCTGGTACAGCACCAGCCCGGGAAATTTCTTCCGGCGTTCAATCCCAAAGCATCAGAGGAAAATGAATATATAGCTATGCGCATTGCGACCGAGTACGGTACAATGCTGGTCAAACAGATTTCTGGGATTCTCGCTAGACGCTGTGTCAATTATGCAAATTTGGGGGATAAATTATTAACCGGGCAGCGCTTTGGGCTGATAAAATTTGGCTCGCGCGTTGAATTGTTCCTGCCCCCTGAGGCTGAAATTTTAGTTTCAGTGGGGGATATTGTTGAAGGCGGTCTGACAAAAATTGCCCAAATGTCAAACCCGCGGAGTAACCATGAAAAATAAAATTCGTTATGTGGTACCCAATTCTATTACTTTTATGTCTTTGGCTTGCGGTTTGGGTTCGATCCTACTTTCATCGCAGGGACACTTGATCACAGCTGGCATCCTGGTGCTGGTCAGCTATACTTTGGACATTTGGGATGGATTCACGGCTCGCAAGTTGAATGCTCAAACTAGTTTTGGTTTACAGCTTGATTCGCTTGTTGATATGGTCAGTCTCGGTATCGCGCCGGCTGTGCTTGTTTTCCATCACCTGATGGCGCGCGGTCTAAGTATTTACTGGATCCTGCCTTTTGTAATGTTGACTGCGCTGGCAGGCGCTTTTCGCCTGGCTCGTTTTAACTTGCTGCCTCCGAAGACATCTAATCCCAAAGACTCGGTTGGACTACCCATCACACAATCCGGCGGCACAATGGCCTTGGCTGTACTCTCCGACCTCTCCGTTAAAGGACTGGTTCTCTCCACAGGACTTTATATCCCACTTTTGTTGATCCTGAGTGTATTCATGGTCAGCACAATCTCTTTCCCACCAAGCTCTTGGTTTTTCCTCACAAAAGTACGCATCAGCCTTTTTGTAATTTACCTGATTGTTTTCCTGCTGATCCTGCCCTTCTTTACGACCTGGTTTATTCTTTACCTGGGTTATCTGGCGATTTCCACCAGCCGGGCTTTTGTTATGAAACTTAACCAAAATCAGCTCAGCGCCTGAACAACAACCATCATGACCAAAATTGCAGATAGAATTAATGGGACCGTGCTGTATTGGGTAGCTACCCTCGCATATAGAACCGGTCGTTTCCAAATTACGGGGATGGAGAATCTTAAAACTGCGCTTGACAGAGAGAAACCAATGATTACCGCCAGCTGGCACGGCATGACCATGATGCTGGCTCCCTTCATTCGACGACATCTTGATATTAGATCTTTTATTGTGCTGATGCCTGATGATTGGCGCGGTAATGCGCTAGAGGTATTCACCAATCTAATGCGTGGAGAACCCTACCCAATGGACTTGCACGGTGATTCTACCCTTGGCATGGGTCGTAAATTAATCCAGTTGATTCGCAAAATCAAGCCTGGGAAAAATTTATTGCTCCACCCCGACGGTCCATCCGGGCCAGCTTATATCGTAAAGCCAGGTCTTTCCTTTATTGCCCAGAAAACTGATGCTGCTATTGTCCCAATAGGGGCTTACTGCCGGCATGCTTATCGCGTACCGCGTTGGGATTTGTATGCGCTTCCCTACCCCTTTAGCAAAATATCCCTACATATCGGAAAACCGATCATTATCCCCAAAAATACCAAAAATTTAGCAGAAAAGAATCAGGCATTAACCGACATCCTCAACCGTGTCACGGCTCAAGCCACAGCTAATTATTACGAAGCATAAAAGTTACTTATGATGAAAGTTGGCATTTTGGATGCTTTCCCTCCGGGAAAAAGTGTCGTTAATTGGTATGACACACCTATCGACACCTATATTCGCTTTTTAGAGAGTGCCCATGCACCATTTGAATACCAGGGTTACATCGTTTCGCAAGGGGAGTTTCCGGAGTCTGTAGATGCTTGTGATGCATATTTAATTACCGGGAGTCCAAAGGGGGTTTACAATAACGATGTTTGGATTGCCAATCTTGAGCGCTTTATCCAGGTAAGTTATCGAGCTGGTAAAAAATTAGTTGGCATCTGTTTTGGACATCAAATATTAGCCCAAGCTTTAGGAGGGCGCGTAGAGAAATCAGAAAAAGGTTGGGGGCTTGGATTGGATACATTCAAACTAAGCGCTCACATGCCCTGGATGACCGAAACACCCGATCATTGCGCCCTATATTTCGTACATCAAGATCAGGTCATTGAACTGCCGCCCGGTGCCGAACTGCTCGGCGGTAACGATTTCTGCCCAAATCTCATTTTTACGATCGACAACCAGGCCTTAGGCATTCAGGGACATCCCGAGTTTGGTTTGGAAATCATGGGGGATATTATGCTAGCACGGAAAGATACTGTGGGTGAAGATGTATATCAAAAAGCCTTGGACTCGCTTGATAATGGCAAGCCAGACAATCAGCTTTTTGCAGAATGGATTGTAAATTTTTTTACTGGCTCCACTATAAGTCATTAAAATTCTTTTCAAACCATTCGTTATTAATTCCCATTAAAAGATAAAAATAATAAGTGACCTTGAATTGCAGATAATCAAGCTGTTTCTTAAGTAATTGATAATCTTTCAATCCAGCATGTTCTTGACAAAATTAATGTTATGTAATATTCTAGTGCTAGAATATTACATAACAAGGGAATACTGATGACCAATGCAAAACTAGCTATTCTAAGCCTGATCGCCGAATCCCCGCGGCATGGTTATGAGATCGAACAGATCATTGAAGAACGCGGTATGCGCGAGTGGACAGAGATCGGTTTCTCCTCGATCTACTATATATTAAAACAACTAGAAAAATCATCTTTGATTGATAGTCAGCTGCGCCCGGCTGAGGGCCGCGGCCCCGCGCGGCGAGTATATCAAATCACACAAGAAGGGTGGAAAACGCTCGAAGAAACGACTTTGGAAGCTCTCACTACACCAAAGCAAAGCTTCCCGTCTATCTTATTGGGAATGGCAAATTTGCCTATTTTATCCCAGAAACAATCCCTAGCCGCATTGAGAACCTACCAAGACGGGCTAATTAAACGTTTGACCCATGTCGCGCTGCAAGCTGAATCACAACACCCGCTGCCAGATCATGTTGAAATGCTTTTTGATTACAGCTTGAGGATGCTAGAAGCTGAAAAAGGATGGGTTGAAAATGTGATACAGCATTTAAAGGAGAAACAAAAATGACTAAAGTAGATTTCAAGAAATCCATGAAACCGTTCTTTAATCCCCCCAAGAAATTTACGATCATTGACGTGCCTGAGATGCAGTTCATCATGGTTAACGGTCACGGCGACCCAAACTCAGCCCAGGAATACAAGGATGCCGTCGAGGGCCTCTACGCGGTAGCATATAAAATGAAATTCATCAGCAAAAAGTCTTTAGAAAAGGATTACGTCGTGCCGCCATTAGAAGGACTCTGGTGGGCGGAGGATATGAATACTTTCCTGACCCGTGAAAAATCTGCCTGGGATTGGACGATGATGATCATGACCCCAGATTGGATTACAACCAAAATTTTTAACGACGCAGTCGCAGCAGTTCGCAAGGCAAAGAATCCCGCTGCGCTAGATAAAATCCGGTTGGAAACATTCCATGAAGGATTATCAGTGCAGATCATGCACATCGGCTCTTATGATGATGAGGGCCCCATCCTGGCAGAGATGCACGATGAATTCTTACCAGAAAACGGATTCCTGGAAAATGGTAAACACCATGAAATCTATCTCAGCGACCCACGCCGCGTATCGCCGGAGAAGCTGAAAACTGTGTTAAGACAGCCCGTACGCAAAGGTTAAGATTGATACCCGTACAAATTCAGATGGTAACTCCATAACCCAAATTTCAAAGAATTAAATTTCTATTCCCGTTTGACATATCGACATTTATCTTTTAGTATACAGGCAGTCATATAGAAGGATATCGATATGTCCAAGACATCTGTTAACCCAATTATTTTTGCAAAAGCCCTGGCCGATGAAACCCGTCAGAAAATTATGAGTCTTTGCTGCTGCAAATGGCTCAGTGTCAGCGAGATCGTTGAAGCAACCCATGTTTCTCAGCCCACTGTTTCGCATCATTTGAGCATTTTACGGGCTGCTAACCTGGTCAATTCGAGGCGCGATGGAAAGCAAGTATTCTACTCCCTCAATCAAGAGGCGATTGCTGCATCTTGTTGTCAATTGGCTGACGATTTTGCTCCAGAGATCGATCTTATCCTAAGCTCTCAATAAAAGGGGTCTTTTTTTACTCAAACACATCGAAATATATCTATGTGTCCATTCAGGAGAATTGCCATATGAACCAAACACAAACCAAAAGCCTGTCTTTTCTTGATCGCTTTCTTACCCTGTGGATTTTTCTGGCAATGGCCGTCGGGGTTGGCTTTGGCTATTTCTTCCCTGCCGCAGTCAGTGGTTTCAATAAAGCTGTTTCTGTAGGAACCACCAACATTCCAATTGCAGTAGGGTTGATCTTAATGATGTACCCTCCTCTGGCAAAGGTGCGCTATGAAGAACTTGGAGATGTCTTCCGAGATTGGAAAATTCTTGGCGTCTCTCTTTTACAAAACTGGGTCATTGGTCCGATGCTAATGTTTATATTGGCCATCCTGTTACTAAGAGATACGCCGAGTTATATGGTCGGCCTGATCTTGATTGGATTGGCACGCTGTATCGCGATGGTGATTGTCTGGAATGACCTGGCAAAAGGGGATACTGAATATGCTGCCGGTTTGGTAGCTTTCAACAGTATTTTCCAGGTGCTCTTTTACAGTCTCTATGCTTATGTGTTCATCACTGTGCTGCCAACCTGGTTTGGGATGGAAGGATCCCTGGTCGAAATCACCATCGGCGAAATCGCAAAAAGTGTATTCATTTATTTAGGAATCCCATTTATAGCCGGGTTCCTGACCCGCACCGTTCTGGTACGGATCAAAGGGAAAACATGGTACCACGAGAAATTTGTACCTAAAATCAGCCCCATCACTTTGATCGCATTATTGTTCACGATAATGGTTATGTTCAGCTTGAAAGGTGACTTGATCGTCGCTATTCCAATGGATGTTGTAAAAATAGCCATACCACTTGTGATCTACTTTGTTTTGATGTTTTTAATCAGCTTTTGGATGGGGCACAAACTTAATGCCGGTTACAAGAAATCAACAACCCTCTCTTTCACTGCTGCAAGCAATAATTTTGAGTTAGCGATTGCCGTAGCGATTGCTGTTTTTGGAATCAATTCTGGAGAAGCATTTGCAGCTGTGATCGGACCGTTGATTGAAGTACCGGTCATGATCGGTTTGGTCAGTGTGGCGTTCTGGATTCAACGGAAATATTTTGGGTTGGAAGTGAAAGGGATAGAAATTGATTGCCCGGCAGATTGATTTTGAAACTGGAAGGTGGTGCACTGGTGTTATTGAATTTATGAAGGAGAATTCCATATGAGCAGCGAGAAAATCTCGTTGGATATCCGCACGGCTGTGCGTGACCGTTATAGCAAAATCGCAGAAACCTTCGAACCTGGATCACATGCGGAACCCTGCTGCGGCACATCTCCGTGTTGCGGCGATGATAAAGATGCGTCTGTGCAGTTAGTGTCAGTTGAAAAACTATATCTAACCAAGGACGCAGCCGCCCTGCCTGATGATGTTACTGGACTATCATTAGGGTGCGGTGACCCGATCACGTTGGCAGCATTAAAACCTGGAGAAACTGTACTTGACCTCGGTTCCGGCGGGGGCATTGACTGCTTTCTGGCTGGTCAGCAAGTTGGCCCGGAGGGCCGAGTGGTCGGCGTCGATATGACCCCCGCGATGATCAAAAAAGCGCGCGCTAACAAAGATAAATTAGGGGTGGAAAATGTTGAATTTCGATTGGGTGAGATCGAGCACCTCCCCATCCCTGATGGGTGTATAGATGTTATCATTTCAAACTGCGTGATCAATCTCAGTCCAGACAAACCGCAGGTTTTCCATGAGGCCTGGCGCGTGCTGCGCCCCGGCGGCAAGTTGGCAGTCAGCGATATGGTCACAGATGGACCACTGCCCGATGCAATTAAATCCAGTATAAGTGCCTGGGCTGGATGTGTTGCTGGGGCGCTGGACATCGGTGATTATCTGTCGGGAATAGAGGCGGCTGGATTCGTGGATGTTAAAATAGTCCCCGTATATTTGGATCACGAATTCATCGATGAAGCGGTACAGGAGTTGGGAGGAACGATCAATTTAAGTGGTATGCCGCAAGATACGATTTATAAAGCGGTATTCAGCGCAAAGATCACAGCATATAAACCAGCTTAAGGCACAAAATTCCCCCGTTCTGTGCGAAGTAACGGGGGAATTTTGTAACATCTATCTAGGGTTCGCATATTTTCCTAAGGCAATTTCTCCACGATAAGTAGAAAATCGACATGAGCATGCAAGGAGAAAAGCACGGGAGCAACATTGGGCGTAATGGATACCACTTCTCCGCGCAAATTGTTCAAAAATTCTTCAAGCCTGTGTTGATCTTGGGTCATTTTCAAGGGGAACCGGTGCACTTTGTATTTCATTTTTATCTCCTACTATCTGCTAATGAGAACGATTACAAATCTCCTAATCGGAATTTGGTGTTTCTATAACATCATATTTCGCTAAGTGCTGAATGATATCCAAGATTTCTGGGGCGAGTTCTTCAGATACATTTGCTTTACGCATAATGGCCGCGATGTGAATTGGATCAGCATTGGGGAACGGCAAATGATAGAGGAACAAACCTTGCGGTCGTGTCAAACTGATTTTGCGCTCTTTGCGATCTCGCCCTTTTCCAGTCCAAACCGAAACATGGCTGATATATTCACCACCGCGAGCCAGCGAGAAATTTGCTCCAGCATTCGACTTTTCTCGTATTTTTAAGGTCAAATCTTCGGGCATTTGCTCGCCCTGGATTTGGGTCAAGTCAATATCCATACGGATGTGCTCAACCTTAAGCGTGTAGCGGAAATAGGGGCGTTTTTTCTCGTAGACTTCTTGTTTTTCAAGGATATCGAGAGCGGCTAACCCTTCAAGAAAATCTTGAGCAGTGCGGATATGGAGACCCAGGCGGGAAGCGGCTTCGGATGCAGAAATATCTTGATAATTAACTAACAAGGTAAAGAAATCCTGTGCATAGTCTTTGGCAATGTAGCTGCCTAATTTCGCGGCTTTCTTGAAATCCATGTCATCCTCCTAAGAAAACGGTCCAACACGGACATCGTTCATACGATCGATAATTCGGACGCCCTCACCACGATGATAAGTTTCGATAAAATCAACAAAAAGGTTACCGAGTGAGGCACAAAGCTGGTCGAAAGAGAGCGCTTCTTTATATTCAAGATAATCACGATGTGAAATATTGACTGTGACATCCCCATCAAAACCGAAAGAAACCCAGGTTTCATCAGTATAGTCATTTTTCAAACCCATCATAAATCCAAACTCTCGCCCCATCATAACGGGAACAAAGATAATTTTATCTTTGCCAAGATAGGAGACAGCGATCAAGTTTCGGCGAGCAAAATCGGAGAATTCCATGATTTGCTGTTTGCTAAATTCTACCTTGCCGCTGGGAAGTGGGCGAGGAGTGTACCCGTTGCCAGTCTCCTCAACAGGGACAGCGGCTAGTTCGAGGACCTCACGCCCACGCCACTTAAGTTTTTTAGTAGCAAAAATATAGATCAGCCAAACCAGAAAGATCACCAGGAGTAGTATTACAAACTTCATCATCGCTGGGGGATTGCCGCGATAGGCTGGATCCTCGAAATAAATCACGATACCAGCGAAGAAGAGATAAAGCACCGAGACCATGAAATTGATATTCCCAGTCCGGAGCAGCGTAATAAGCATATAAACTGCAAATGCCCAAAAAAAGATCGCCAGAAAGGTGAATGCGGCTTCTTTGCCAAAGAAAATCCCCAAAAGCGCTGCGGTGATCAACGAGCTTATAGCAGGGATGAGGCCAGTAATCGATCGATCTGGTTTGAGTTTGTGGATGGTGAACATGGTAACGCCTCCTACTTGGTGCTATTTCTGTATACTTCAATTTATATATAGTATATAGAACATGAATGCTTTTGTCAAGAGGGAATTCACTAATTGATAAAGCAACCATAATTTGATGCAAATCCCCATTTTACGGGATGGTTTTCTGGTTTTATTCTTGTGCAACCAATTAATTCGTGCTATAGTGTATATGTCACAAAAAAGGGGACGACTTCAAGGATTCCGATCATCAATATGTCCTCGATCACCGTTAATGTTACATTATATGGACCTTTGGCCAAATTTGCAGGTGGCAAATATATTGCACAAAAGGATGTGGAATTAAAGGCTGATGTTAAAATTAGGGATCTGATGGATCACTTCAAAATCCCTTATGACCAAAAAAGCTATTTATTTATCAATGCTGTCTTATGTGATATGCCCGGGCTGCTGGCATCCCTGAATGAAGAATTGGAAAGCGGCGACCATGTAGGCATCTTTTCACTGCAGCACATGTGGCCTTATCAATATCGTGACGGGATTCGTATGTCTGAAACACTCACAGAGACTTTACGAAATCACGGCGCGATGCACAACGTCTACTAATTTATTAAAATAATCAGTTGATAAAGGAGCGTATGATGGCAAAAAAGATTCTTCGTATCAATATGACCAACCTCAAGGCGACCTACGAGGACGTTCCCGAAAAATGGGCACGTTGGGCAGGCCGAGGATTGACCTCCGCGATTATTGTTGATGAGGTAGACCCCACCTGCCATCCACTAGGGCCAAATAACAAACTGGCCATCGCTCCTGGTTGGGTATCGGGCAGCCCTGCGGCCCCCAGCAGCGGGCGCACCTCCTTTGGCGGTAAAAGTCCCCTGACGGGCGGCATCAAAGAAGCCAACTCAGGCGGCCTTTCCAGCCAAAAAATTGCAAAACTTGGCCTAGCTGCGATCATCCTTGAGGGGAAGCCCAAAGATGATAAATGGTACAGCCTATTCATCAATAACGATGGTGTGCAATTTGAAGATGCCGCCGGCCTTATGGGTAAGGGTATGTATGAGATTGATACCCTGATGTGGGAGAAATACGCTAACAAACCTGCTGTCGTCGGTATCGGACCTGTTGGTGAGATGAAACTCTCCAACGCCGGCATCTCTGTAAACGACCCCGAAAATGAGCCTGGCCGCTACGCTGGACGCGGCGGTCTCGGAGCCGTAATGGGGGCTCGGGGTGTCAAAGTTATGGTAATCGATGATAAAGACGGTCCAGGCGTAGAAGTTGCCAATAAAGAACTCTTTACTGAGGGACGCAAAAAACTAACCGCAGCGATTGGTGCACACGACCTGACCAAGAAAGACGGTGGTCTGTGGACTTTTGGCACCAACGTTTTGATGAATATCATCAACGAGGCTGGTGGTTTGCCTACCCGGAACTTTAGCGCTGGTCAATTTGAAGGCGCGGCAAAGATCTCGGGAGAGGCTGTGGTAGAGAATATTGAAGCCCGCGGCGGTGTCGGCGCAATCCATCATGCCTGCCATCCGGGCTGCATTATGCAGTGCTCCAGTATTTACCCCCACGAGGACGGCACGCCTTTTGTTTCAGTTATTGAGTATGAAACATCCTGGGCGCTGGGCGCGAACTGCGGCATTGATGATATCGAGTATATTGCCCAGGCTACCCGCGAGTGCAACGACATCGGTCTAGATACCATCGAAGCCGGTAACACGATTGCCATTGCGATGGACGGTGGTTATATCGAATTTGGCGACACAAAAGGTGCGCTAAAAACCTTCGATGAAATTCGCAATGGAACGCCTCTTGGGCGTGTGCTGGGTCAGGGCGTAGAAGCGACCGCCAAAGCCTTTGGTGTGTATCGCGTCCCCACTGTGAAGGGACAATCGATGCCCGCCTATGAGCCAAGGGCGATCAAAGGTATCGGCGTGACCTATGCTACAACAGCGATGGGTGCAGACCATACATCGGGTTACACGATCGCGCCAGAGATTGCTGGGGTAGGCGGTAAAGTTGATCCGCTGACTGATGCCGATAAAGCAGGTCTTTCGCTGACCTTCCAAGCTGCGACTGCTTATATTGACAGCACAGGCTACTGCCTCTTCATCGCATTCCCAATTCTTGACATTGCTGAAGGTTGGGCTGGAATGGCTGAATCCGTTGCAGGTGTGACTGGTCTCAATATGACTGGCGATGATGTGATCGATATTGGCAAAGAGATACTCAAGATGGAGCGTCTCTTCAATGAAGCGGCTGGCTTTACTCCCGCTGATGATCGTCTACCAGAATTCATGCGTGATGAGGCTTTGCCTCCACATAATGTAAAATGGACCATGTCCAATGAAGATCTGGATGATGTTTATGCCTGGGTACACGAATAGGCACTAAAGTTTAACAGAGAGGCTTTCGTAATAAAATACGAAAGCCTCTCTGTATTTAATTTATGCTTTCTCAAGCATCGCCGTCTGCGGAAATTTGTGATATAAAACAGCCATGAAAGTTGAAGTGCGCGTCTTTGCCACCCTAAGAAAATATATGCCCGGATTTGGCATTGGGGAGCCAAAAATCGTTGAACTCGCTGATGGGACAACCTTTGCCGAGTTACGAGATCAGCTTGCGCTTCCTGCGGAGGAAGTGAAAGTGATCATGCGAAATGGACTGCAAGCAGACCTAAATGAACTGATCGCGGATGGCGACCGCATCGCCTACATCCCGGCTGTAGCAGGGGGATAGGGAAGATGGCCATCTTCCAACATTCGCTTTGGGGATTCGAGCTGACCTTCCCTGATGATTGGGCTCATCAAAACAATGCTGACGCGGATGGATTTGCTAAAAACTCGGCAGTTTTCGATCAGGTTGACAGCGCGAATCAAGAAGCCGCACATTTGCTCGTGCGCGGCGAGTGGAATGGTTTTCGAGAACCCATCGCGCCACGCTGGAATCAACATATCACCAAATTATCCATCATGGTGGGTGCCAAGAAACTCGGCTCGTCACCCTTTAGTATGGCCGGCGCTAACGGCTTTGAAGCTGAAATTCAAATGCCACAGCGTGAGAACCGCCGGCTGTGGACGGCCATCTTGGCGCGGGACACCGTAATCTTACATCTAATGGTCTCGCACCCCAGAGAAGAACGTGATGATTTTGAGCCGCTGGCAACTCAGATCATTGCCAGCCTGCGCTTTGTGGATCGAATCGATAATCTCGCTGCAACCGCAGAAGGCATTCCACTGCCGCCGGGTTATTCCCCTGTGGACCCCGCCAGTATTATTCCGGACGCACAAGATGGTAACAATTGGAGTGCCTATGATGGGAAAAGCGGGATCGGCGCATTGCAAGCTTTTTTCTATCGAGAACTGCCCCATTACGGTTGGGATATCCAGGAATTTATCCCCTACCCAAATCATGTTGATATCCATTTTGGCCGTCTGCGCATCCATAAAGACGACCTGACCGCCACACTTGGCATTATCCCCAATGGAGAAAAGGAAAAACTAGGGGAGCTTGTCATTAAGTTTGAGTAGAAATTCTCTAGTCTTTGGAAAATTCTTATGATCACCATTCACCTGTACGGAAAACTGCGGCGATATGCTGCCAACAACAGCCCCTCGGCTAACAGCATTATTGAACTTGAAGCGATTGAGAATGAAACACTGCAAATGCTGCTGGGACGCGTCGGGATCAATATCAGCGAACTTTATACCATTTTCTTAAATTCCAAACTGCTTACTTCGCGCACAAAGATAGCTCCATTTTTAGGATATCAGCAAGTCTGCGAGGAAAATTGCCAGACCTGGGATTTAAATATCGTGATCTCAGATGGTGATCGGGTAGGGTTGTTCGGACCAGATATGCCTGCATTGGTTGCATAACGGATCATTGGACGGAATTGGCTGAGTTTTATTATTATCAGTCTCCTTCCTAGGGGAAAATCTAATAAATCGTATTCATTGTAATTCGTATCTAAATACTCTTTTTAGTGTTACTTGGATTAGCAGATTAATATATTCAAGTATGCAACAGGAGATTAATGATGAAATTCAATAAGAATATGGGAAAGCTTGATCGCACGCTGCGCTTGATTGCCGCGGTTGTTTTTGGATATCTGTATTTCAGCAATACCGTTGCTGGTACGTTAGGCCTTGTGCTGCTGGTGTTAAGTGTAGTTTTTCTATTGACCAGTTTTGTCAGCTTTTGCCCACTTTACCTGCCCTTTAAGTTTTCTACCCGGAATAAAGAATAATACTTCGAAAGAGTTCCAAAAATTTCCAATACTAGAAACCAAAACCCGTGAGTAAATCACGGGTTTTGGTTTCATCATAAGTCTTGTTTACATTGACTACATCTTCAATCTTACAATCATTAGAATATTGCCAGAGCTTGTTCCAAATCCGCTATCAAGTCATCAACATGTTCAATTCCTACAGAGTAGCGAATCAAACTTTCGGGGATACCCATTGCGGCCCGCTGCTCAGCAGTCACTTCGACATGACTGGTGGTACGCGGTGGTCCAACCACAGTTTCTACGGGGCCTAAATTTGCAGCTATGTGGGCATATTGCAAACGCGGCAATAATTTACGCACGGCATCAAAATCACCATCCAGGAAAAAGCTCAGCATGCCGCCAAAACCGCGCATTTGCTGTTTAGCAATTTGATGATTTTCGTGTGACTCCAGCCCAGGGTAAAAGACATCCTTCACTATGGGATGAGATTTCAAAAAACGTGCGACTTTCATCGCGTTCTGATTTTGGCGTTCAATGCGTAATGCCAGGGTTTTCAACCCGCGAATCATCAAATAGGCTGCCGTAGGATGAAGCGTGGCGCCGTTGATCTCCCGATAAGCAAAAGCCTTTTCGACCAGTTCAGTCGAGCCGCAAAGCACGCCTCCCAGCGCATCGGCATGACCGCCTATATATTTGGTCGCGCTATGAACGACCAAATTCGCGCCCAGTGCTAAGGGGTTGGTATTGATGGGTGTCGAGAAGGTGTTATCAACGATCACGATGGCTCCGGCGGCATGACCTGCAGCTGCCAAACGAGCGATATCAACCACTTTCAATGTGGGGTTGGTTGGTGTTTCCAGGTACAGCACCTGGCAGCCTTTTTTAATCTCATCTTCAATAACCTCATGATCCGTGGTCGGGCAAAGCTGTGTTTCGATGCCCAGGCGGGGCAAAAAACGAGTGAAAATCTCATTTGTACCACCGTAGGTATCTTTGATTGAAACCACCCGGTCACCAGGCTTGAGCAAGGCGTAAAGCGTGTTAGAAATCGCAGCCATGCCAGTCGAAAAACTGGTCGCGGCCTCGGCCCCTTCGAGTTGGCGCATTTTCTCTTCAAATACATCTACCGTAGGATTGGTATTGCGGCTGTAAATATGGCCATCCTCTTTTCCCAAAGCAACATCATACCAATGATCCAAATCGTTATAACCATATGAAACACTGTTTACCACGGGCACTTGCGTTGCCCGCAGCCAGCCATCTTTATTACCTTCACCCGCCCAAACAGAGAGTGTGCCTAAGTGTGGTTTTCTGGTATCCATTTTTTCTCCTTATTCTTCAAAAACCATGAACCGAAACAATTTTATCGTTGATAATCATGAAGAATCATTATTGTATTTTCTATTGACAATAGTTGATCGCAGTTTCTGCCAACACATAGGTAAGATCTACAACGGAATCTAAATCAACCCATTCTATTGCACTGTGCAGCCCTTTTCCCTTGGGTCCAATCAATACCGTTTCCATCCCCGCATCCGCAAACAAGGCCGCATCCGTCCAGAAAGTTTGACCTGTGTGCTTTGGATGATGTCCAAGACGATTTCCTAAAGCGTGATCCAGCGTCTCTACGATAGGAGTATCAGGTGCGGCTTCGAAGGGATGGCGCCAAAATGTGGGTTTTACGGTTCCCTTGAAAGTTGAGTCTTGCTCCCCAAGTTGATCCATAATGGCCTGCAATTCAGCTGTGGCCTGCTCAACGGTTTCCCCCGGAACAGTACGACGCTCCATTTTCAGCAAGCAGTTGGCAGCATAGATACTGACTTCTTTGCCTCCCCGCAAAAATGCGGCATGAAGCGAAGGCGGACCGGCTAACGGATGTCCTGGGCGCTTCAATAATGCCTGTTCCAGCTTATCCAGCTCTGCGAGAAAACGTCCCATGCGCATATTGGCATCAACGCCTTCTGCGTAACGGCTGCCGTGTGCAGCACGGCCGATGGTCTCTACATCGTACCAAATAAACCCGCGGTGGGCACGGCAGATATGCATATCGGTAGGTTCGGTAACGATAGCCGCGTTGGCAGAAAATTCACGTACCAAGGCTTCGGTACCGATGCTGCTGTGCTCTTCATCAGCTACTGCCGTAATCAGCAGATCCCCTGCTAAGGTGATACCTGCATCCACCAATGCTTTGGCAGCGGCGATCATGGCCCCCAAACTGGCTTTCATATCCTGCGAGCCGCGTCCAAAAAGGCATCCATCCCGAATTTCTGCGCCAAAGGGATCAATGGTCATCCCTTCGACACCAACGGTATCCATGTGGGCGTTGAGCAGCAGTGAACGTCCTCCACCAGAGCCTTTGAGTACACCAACAACATTAAAACGTCCTGATTCAATTTCCGTTGTGGTGACATCCAAACCAAGACGGTTAAGCTTACCTGCGACATAATCAGCAATTTCTGCTTCACCCTTCCCTTCCGGTGTCAGCAGGGGATTGATGGAATTGATGCGTACCATTTCTTCAATGGTCTTAATAAGATAGGTTTCGTCAATTGAGAAATTAGTTTTTGCCAAGGGAACCTCCAATCTTTTTCATTGGTTGAACCTCCGTATTATAGAACATTCTAAAAAAATAGCCGCGTTAATTCCCAATATAAATGATTCAAAGAAGGCTTAGGGGTACTCTTCGGTCTGCAAAAAGCTGGTAAAATCAAGCCCGCTGTAGAACGGCGCATGAACTGATCGAGGCTGCAGCAGTGATGGGGCGAAATGTATTTGTAGTAAGCGAGCAGTGAAGAAATAAATTCAACCACCAATCTAGGAAAAAAAGGCCAATGACATCCAGACCATTGCAAAAGAAATCCTTTAGTGCCTGGGAGCAAGCAGCCCGACTGGCGGAAAAGACCCCAGATTCTCGCAACCGCTATGTAGATTTCCTGCGAGCGGTGTCGATCATCACCGTTATTCTGGGGCATTGGCTGGTTGCGGCCCCTTATGTAGATTCCGGCCAGTTAGTGCTTTCCGATATTCTTTCCCTCATGCCCTGGACCCAATGGCTGACTTGGCTTTTGCAGGTGATGCCGATCTTTTTCATCGTCGGCGGATTCTCCAATGCCATCTCCTGGCGATCCGCTCAAGGTCGCGGGGAAGGCTATAATATTTGGCTGGCTGCCCGTCTTCGGCGTTTGATCACCCCTGTCCTACCGGTGCTGATCATCTGGGGGCTGATTGGGGTTATAGCAAATTACCTCCATGCCGATCGTGCGGTTGTACAAGCCGCATCTCAATTTGCACTTCTGCCGGCATGGTTTTTGGTTGTGTATATTGTGGTTGTTAGTCTGGTTCCAGTAGCTTTCCAGGCCTGGGAGAAATACAAACTTAGCTCTTTTTGGGGGCTTACAGCCTGTGCAGTCCTGGTGGATACTGCCGCCTTCGCGGCTGGTTGGAAGTCTCTTGGCTGGCTAAACTACCTTTTCGTTTGGTTGGCAGTTCACCAATTAGGGCTGGCCTGGCAAGACGGGTACCTGACCGGCATACGAAAAAGCCTGCCCTGGGCGATAGGCGGCATCGGGGTATTGGTTGGACTGGTAAAATTCGGACCGTACCCCATCAGCATGGTTTCCGTTCCGGGAGAAGAGATCAGTAACACGCTGCCGCCCAACTTGACCATGCTGGCACTGGGCGTTTTCCAGGGTGGAACACTGCTCTCATTAGAGAAACCAATTCGGAAGTGGTTGGATAAAGCAGAAATCTGGACTGCGACCGTGCTGATCAATGGGATGATCATGACTCTCTTCCTCTGGCATGTCACCGCGCTGACCCTGGGGACTGGCCTGTCTTTATTATCTGGAGGCATAGGTCTGAGGTTAATTCCGGGAACGGGAACCTGGTGGCTGACACGCCCCATCTGGCTCCTTACCCTAGGTGCAATTTTAATACTCTTTGTCCCCATTTTTGTGCGGTTTGAACGTTCACGCTCATCCAAGGACGCCGCTCCTATCCCAACCTGGCGGCTGCTTGTGGGCGGACTGATGATCTGTTTTGGGCTGGCAATTTTAACGCTGAAAGGCGTTACTTCAGAATATTGGCCGGGCATCCGCCTGTTAGAATTAGGCACCCCCTTTGTCGGGGCGGCTGCAGCCGGGTTTAGTTTATTTCAAAAACGTTGAGCATTGTACAAGGAAATCAATATGACGAAAGCCCCCACGCTAGGTGATATTTATGCCGCTCGGGAGCATGTTTACCAATATCTAAAACCTACCCCCACCCACCACTATGCGACATTGAGTGCGCTAATTGGGGCGGAGATTTATATCAAGCATGAAAACCACCAACCTGTTGGCGCTTTCAAGGTGCGCGGTGGTTTGAATTTGGCTGCTCACTTGACCCCCGAGGAGCGGGAAGGCGGATTGTATACCGCCTCCACAGGCAATCATGGGCAGAGCATCGCCTTTGCGGCCAGAGCTCACGGCATCAAGGCTACCATTGCGGTACCTGAGGGCGCTAACCCCGGCAAAGTGGCGTCGATGCGCGCTTTGGGTGCTGAGGTGATATTCCACGGGGCAGATTTTGACACAGCCCGCGAGTGGATCACCAGCGTTGCGGAACAGAAAGGCGGTGTCTTCGTCGGTCCGACCGATGAGCCCTTGATCGAGGGTGTGGGGACTTACGCACTGGAAATTTTAGAGCAGCTTCCCGATGTGGATGTGATCATCGTCCCCGTGGGTGCCGGCAGCGGAGCCTGCGGCACCAGCATTGCGGCTAAAAATATCAATTCCGAAATTGAGGTCATTGGGGCACAATCGGCTCAGGCTCCGGCGATGAAACTGAGCTGGGAAAGCGGTGAGTTAATCACAGGAAAAATGGCAACTTTCGCTGAAGGCGTGGCCACGCGGGT
>JBDLJO010000004.1:0-34682 GCA_039714275.1 Chloroflexota bacterium
TCACTTGTTGGAAGTATATTTAAGCCTGCTGCGGAATTAATTGATAATCTTCACACATCAGAAGAAGAAAAGTTGCAGATTAAGCAGGATATGTTCGAGCTTCAGGTATCGGCATTTAACAAAGCAGAGGAATATGAGACAGCTTTGCTTGATGCCAAAAAGACCATAATCACGGCAGAGGCTCAGAGTTCAAGCTGGATTGCCCGTAATTGGAGGCCGATAACGATGCTGACATTTTTGTTATTAGTGGTTCTGGATTCGTTTGGGTGGCTTGCCTCCCCATTAGCAGAAGAAGCTTGGCTGTTACTTCAAATAGGGCTGTCAGGGTATGTGGTTGGCAGATCAGCAGAGAAAGTAACTAACGTAATCACGAGGAAATAACATGTTTTTCCAGAAAAACCTAATAACCATCCTATTAATCCTATTCGCAATAGTAGCCTGTCTTTACGTGACTACAGCCTTTGCAGAAAAGCCCTTTGATAAGCATTGGCATGACCATGAACCACAGGAACCTGCCGTAATAGTCAACGAGACGACACAGGTTACGCATACAACAACGAACGTAACAAACGTGACCAATGTACTATGTACTGACGAAGACGTCTTAAATCGCTCTATAGCGAGCATGGCGGCATTATCCTCGATTCCATCCCCAACAAAGAACCAACGTGGATTCTCTGCTGCTTTCGGCGCACATAGTGGTGAACAAGCCGGTGCTATCGGATACTCACTAAACGCCAATGATAAATCAGTGAAAATAGGTATCTCAAAGGCTGAGAGTGAGAGTCCGGTGTTTGGGTTAGGAGTGCTTTTCGGGTATTAGTTATTTAGCTGATTCCATAAGCATTAGACGCACTTTTTTTGCGCTCCCCTCTAGTGCATTGTTGACTTCTTTTTTTACAAACTCAGCAGCATCTTTGTCAGCCCTATTTCTAACCATTGTGGACACTTGGCGTTTAAACTGTTTTATATATTCGCTGTGCGCCTCTTTTTTGAGGTCGTTCATATCGCTAGCGCTTACTGTGTCAAACGCGCCCATCATTGATGCCAACTTCTCGGCAACGGCTTTATTTATTACATCGCCTATTGGAGAGTTGCCAGAACGCCCATTACAATGATCTATGCGCCAATATTTATATTTATTTCTACCACTGCCCCATGAAACTTCAAAGCCACAAACTCTTAAAATAAACTCATCCATCGCATCATCAAGAAAACTATCTACTTTTTCCTGTATATTGGCTTCTGCATTATCCGCCCATTTTTCAGCAAGATTGCTTGTTATTTTAAATACTTCTGTTAGTTTTTCTTCTTTCATCACTCCCCCTGTTTGTCTTTTAGTGCGTTGATTACTTCGCTTCTGAACTCCATTGCTGTCTTCATTGCGTGACCGTAACAGACAGATACTTTCTCAACCGCCGCTACACACTCATCAATCACCTGGTTCCTTTCTGTTTGTTGGCGGGTGTTAATCTCTGATGAAATAGGCCAATTAACATTCTCTGCACCGGTAGCATTTTTATACTCTTTCTCAGTCACCCCTAAAGCTAAAAATACATGATAAATTGATGGCATGGTATCTGTTAATTCATCATAAAATTCTTCTACTAAGTATTCCCAATACGGGTCATCCTTATCTGTAGCCCTTTCAATAAGCTTTATCGCTTGGTTTTTTGTTAATGATCCTTTCCAGCCCTTCAATTCATCAGTAAGTGGCTTAGTCATCTTTTGTGCTCCAAATGAGGTTTCGTATATTTTTATTGATTGAGTTATCATTGCATTCAGTATCAACATAAAGGATAACTAAAAGTAAAAATGTTGCCAAAATAAAGCCTATTAACTGTATTAATTTCATTCCTGTTTTGCCTTACTTTCAATGTAATACCTGAATGCGTCCTTGATAAACCCAGGCTTCACACCGTTTCTTAAATCTAAGCCTATTTGGTTTATGTCCCTGTTTGGTGATGATTTTAATAGCTTCTCCACAACGGGAATCATCTGGTTAAGGTCGTTATATAGATTTATTTCTGTCCATCCGTCATCCTTAAACGCAAAGTAGGAGCCACGTAATGTGCCGATTTTGAATTCCCATCCCATAACGTCACAGCAGTATTGATTAAACTCTTTCTCATTCATCTTTATCACCTATAAGGGCGGAGTCGATGGTTGAATTTATTATCCCTTCTGATAAAGCAACATCGGTTACTTGCAAGTAATGTTTAAATCGTTGTTCGTACTCTTTGTGTATCGCTTCCTTCGCAGCCTCGGCGCATACGACTAGTATTTGACCGACCATTCTACCTTGGTCTAATCGACCAGCCCTTAGTCCGTCGTCATAAGCCTCAGATAAAATTCCACCAAGCCTCTCTCTCAAGTCTTTATTCATTGTCTGCATCCTTTTCGATAGGGGGTTGAGGGCGTTCGCGCCAATAAGTAGCCCTATCATTAACAAGCCCTATGCGTATGTATTTGCCTGACCTACTAAGCCACGATACTCTCACTCCATGCGCAGGATGGTAACAATCAATTTTATTAAAATGGTCTGGCAACCTATCCTCAACACTAACCCACCCATCATTCTCTTTGGAGCGGATAAGGGCTATGATTTGCTTTGCTACAGCCTTATCAATGCAAGAAACCTTGCTGCCCTCAACTTGAAACCAGCCGCCCATTCTCACTACCTTTTTTATCAACGCATCATCATTGGTGTTATTCATGGGTGTCTCCTAGTTCATCGGCTAACTGCTCTAAGCACCATTTGATGCGGTCTAGTCGCCATTGGTGATGATTATCGCCGTGGTCAAATCGCTTGCATCCTGACTGACTCCACAAATAACACTCATGGAGATTGCTTTCTGAGTCGCGCAGATAATTTTCAATAGCATCGGCTTGTCGTCTGCCTTCTAGGGTGTCTAAAAACGGATTACATGACTTAATGGTGTAATAAACAACTACCCTGAAGCATGCGACATAAGGCTCATATTTTTGAGCATACCCACACTCAACCAGAATCTCAGCAGCTTTCTTGTTTACATCACTCATACCTTCCCCCTTATCGGCTTCTTGGTTTGTTTTGGTCATTGTTGAGCCTGATCAAATATCAAATTGAAATTCATCGTCACAAAATGTGTCCAGTATTCTTCGTCAAACCCAACTTCTAGCGGGCTTGTACAAATAATCCGTGGCGGCTCTTCAAAGTTATGGAAATGAAAAAATAGAACATCGCCAAAATCTTCATCCCAATCTTCTGTTTTATGTAATACGTGACTCATTCTTCTATCTCCCCTCTGTTGGTAGGGCTAGGGTTATAAACTATTCCGCTCATCAAATTGCAGCGTGTTAAATGGGTCAACACCATCCTCAAAGTATTCTCTATATTCATCGTTATGAACCTTCTTTGTTATTTCATCTCGGTCATAACCAAACTGCTCTACGGCTATAGCAATCAAAACAAGTTTAAAACCTCTGTATGTCGCAATATTTCTACTCATACCTCTATCCTCTCGTTTAACCGTTATCGCTCACCACGAGCTATTTTCCTGGAAGTATCAAAGGGAACACAGGCCACTTCAGCAATATGCTTATGCGTGAAAGTACCTCTATAATACCTGCCTTCCCTTCCTCTGTTGTACATGGCGCTGATAAACTGGCGCTTTAGTCTGTCGTGTTTAATCTTGTTGGGCATCGTCTTCGCACAAAATGTGCTTTTCTGAACTCAGATGATTTAATGACTTCACGCTCTTTAGTTGTGAATGCTCCGCCTTTTGTCGGCGCAATCCATAAGGATTTTTTATCATCATCTGATAGCTCGAACCATGCCTCTGCTGCATCGGCAAGCATTTCTATCTCAATGCCGTACTTGATTACATTTATAATGCCACAATGCTCAATAATGGTTTTATTGATAAACTTATACCTTTCAAGCTCATTGCTCATTCGCTCCATTTCACTCTGACCTGCTTGTTGCCCATCGTCATCATCGCCAGTATTCAGGTTGAATATCATGGCTGTTAAGTATCGACGACCATAAGAGATGGCTGATGCCGAGCCGTGGGCAGCGGTTTTATTCTGATTGCCCTTTATTCCGTACATATCAAACGGCGAGTCATAGAAATAGTGCTTTGAATGGCCGTCTTTGTGCATGACGTCACAGGTAACTCTCACACATTGCTCAAATGGACTTTGCTCAGTACCAAACGATAGAGACAGCCCCTCCGTTGTGTATATTGGAGTGATTGTCTTGATGATTATCTCAAGATTTGCATATTTGCTGTTTGTTTGGCTGTTATCCTTATTCTTTTCTATTGTCGGCATGCTGTTCTGCACATTCATCATAGAAATAGAATATGCCTGTTCAGCCTGGCGGTCTAAAATCCTTTCCTGCATGTTGAGTAGCTTTTCCAAACTGTCAGCGTCTACACCTTTTTCAAGTGCTGTCTGTAGCATTCCCATAACCGCGTCTTCCTGTGATGCTGGATGCTGAATCACGTTGTTTTCTTGTGTCTCTGCTAATTCTTGCTTTATTTCGCTCATAATAATCCCCTCAAATCCAGTGTTGATTGCTTTTTATGTTTGTGCCTTGGCTTAAACTGGGTATTCATTCGTTTCTCATCAGCCTTGGCGAGTTTCTCTGATTCTTTGTGTAATTCGCTTTTCATCACTCCCCCTTAAAATTAGATTCAATAAATACAGATACCAGGAGTCCGAAGCCGATAAGGAACATAAGACCTCTAGCAGCCCCATAAAACGGCTCCGCCGGTGTATCTACATAGATAGCCGTGGTGAAGAAGGCTGTGGATAGGAAAAAGTTTATGTACTTAGTCATCTAGAACCTCAATTAGCTTGATAAATGGCCCACTCTTATCCCATTTTTCGCTTTCATATTCCTTTTCTGTCAGAATGTAGCTCTCGTTATACCAAAACTCTCTAGGTTCTGGCTTTACGCGATATCTTTCTGGTGGCGAATCAAATCTAAGTTCACCCATATCTCTGAATACAGAGTTTGGCAAACTGTGCTGAATTTGCTTTCCATCAGCCAATGCCTGAACCAATGGCAAATAATCTTTAGCGTTATTTTTGTTCACTTTCAACCCTCCACTTTTTCATGTCTTCGTTGTATGCCAATTTGCCCTGAATAAAGGCAATCTCTAGCTTATTTTGTATAAGCTCTATAGCGTCTTCAGACATAGGGATAATGTCAGCTATTCTGAGAGCTTCTTCTCTTGGGTTGTATTCGCTCATTACATGCCTCCTACATCATTAAGGCTCTCATACATATCTATAATTGTTTTAGCCCATGTCCTATCACCAAGATTCCACCCGCACCACAACCCCGCAAGCTCTTTTGCTGATAATCTGTTTATCCTTTCATCATGGCTTGTATCTGTTGGTGATTCGGCGCCTAAGTTTTGCCGCATATCACCAAGCTCTGATTCCATGTGGTTGTTTTCCATATATTCAACGTTACTCACTTCAATATCTCCCGCTCAGCATCACAATAAAAGTAGTGGTTTATTGTCTTTCTGAACTCTTCCTCTATACCGTAGTCCATGTCGTTAATTGCTTGAAATACATCAAAGTTTTCCATCAATATTCGACATATCTCATCTTTGTTCTGCCACATACCGTCTACTCTGGCGTCTATCTTTGCCTGAATCTTCTCGGATTCTTCTGTTTGTCTGTCGAATTCGTCCATTGCTGTTACCTCGTTACTTAGATCAACCATTAGTCGTTCTCCAAGGTTATTGAGCCGTGGAATATTTCAAGCTTTGGAGCATATAGGCTTTCACTGTATTGTCCTACCTCAGCCCCGTTGATTGATCTAATTCGCATTCCTTTTCTCTCTTCAATCATTATGTATATGTTTCCGTTTCCGTTACCCTTAGCAATCATTAAGCATGGGTACACTTGCTCTTCAACTTTCTCAGTTTTCTCTACTTTTACTTTCATATCTCTACCCCTAGTTAATTAATAAACTCCCTGTTGTGGTGAATCTTGTCTTTCCGTGATTATGTTTGTTTACGCGGCTTGCTCTATTTCCACGCCATTGAACTCGTCAACAGGTATCGGGTCAATGTCACCAATTCCTATGTAAAAAAGTCCGTCACGAAAATAAATATGGTACGTGTATTCTTCCCACATATCGTCTGCACCAGTAGATATAACCTCGCATCCACTTTCGTCCTGTATAAAACCCATTAGCTTTACGGCCATAGTTCCTGCGCGATTAAAGAAATCAATGTTTTCTTCGCCCTTTTCTGCTGTGCTTATGCCATTAACAAGACGTTTGGTTTTGAGCCAGCCAGCAAGGTCATCACCGTGACCAGATGGATACCCGTCCCAATGACGGAAAAAACTACATACAACTCGCTCGTTATCGTCCAATGACTTCATTTCATGAATATGTGTAATACTTCTTGTGCCCATCTTTCTATCCTCTGTTGTTAATAAAACTTGATACGATGAATGAAGTATAGTAAAATTCGTAACACAGTGCAACAACTTTCGGACTTGAAATGAAAAAAGAATATTATAAGCCAGTACGGATAAACAAGGCTCAGAACGAAAAACTAAAAGAAATACTGAAAATTCATGGTGTTACGTTTAGTCAATGGGTGCGTAATAAAATCGAATCAGCAAGACTTAAATAACTAAGACGCAGGAGGGGTGATGAGTAAATTTAAAGTGGGTGATGATGTTGTGCTATGTGGGTACACTGGCAGCTCAAAACACGAAAATGGCAAGACAGGCGAAGTTGTAAGTGAAATATATTTATATACAGAAGACGCCGGAAACTTCTTCGTTTATGACGTTATGCTCGATAACGAGGTATCTAAGGGATATGACTCAGTAGACGGTGAGTTTGCCATAAGTGAAGAAAACCTACGCAAGAAATACGACGGAGATCAAGTAACAAGCTGGTCATCCCTAAAAGACATTTATAACCCTGAGAAGGTAGGCGCGTGATGGAAATTGATTGTAGTGACGCTATAAGCGTAGGTATTTGGTTTGGTTTTCTGGCGGGACTTTTCTTGGGCTTTATTTTTGGAAAGATGACCAGTGATTAAACTACTAAAACCCAAAGACCCAACCAAGGAGAACCAGGCACTAGCTGATAACTGTGGCCTTCTCCCCCGTTGGCTATTAAAGAAACTACGAAAACTGAGAAAGGGGAAGAAATAATGGCTATTTATAGATGTAGTGGTTGTGATCGCATGGTAGACGATGATTATGAACCTGGAGCAGATGACGGCACTAAAGACTTTGGCCTGCTATGTGAGTCCTGCGCTGAAGAACTGCCAGTGTGTTCGTCCTGTGGCGAACCATGTAGCGCAGTAGAGGAGACTTTCGGATATTCAGGAACTCACTGTACTAATGGCAATGGTGGAACGCACCATACAGGCAATTATGTTTCTAAATGTTGCCTAGCTGATTTAGAAGAGTAATAAATACGAAAGGTTATTAAAAAGAGGAAGAGCAGATGAATTTTAGATGGAAACAAGGTACTGGTCAGCCGCCAAAAGGCGCAATTATCGTGTCAAATAACAATCTAGTTGTATGGCAAGTTCTACAATATTTGGAAAAAGCAGAAATTGAGGGCGTTGATAATAAATGGGTAGATATTAAATTAGTATTTACCCAAGATTTATAAAACACTAAAACCATACATGGTTATTGGAGGGTGAGGAAGTGAGTGATATAGCAACAAGAGAATTGGCGGCGCAGATGTATCAGGTGGTAGGTTCGTTAGCCTTTACTGAAGAAGTGTTTGATGACCCCGAAACAATCAGGGCGTTGGATTATTTGCACAGCATAGCTTCTGGCGAAAAAGAGGTAGATTATGAGTTCTTACCTTTCAGGCTTGACAATGAAACCGTCAGCAAATGAGACTTGCGATACAGCAAGCATGGTAGTATGATAACTAGTGCTGGCTCACATCGAATTAATTACTCGGTGTTTGCCATATCTCCCTACGCTACGGCGAGCCAGCATCTTTTTTCTTTTTTGCGTAGGGATTGGGAGATAATATGAATCATAATAAACACGTCTTAGACTATCATTATAACATGATGGTTAAATATTACGCTCTAAATCAACCAGAACTAGCAAAGGTTCATCTACGGTTAATTTGCCAAGAGCGTTCCAATGGCTGATATAAGATTTTTTGACGCATCAGCAAACTTCGGCAAATACTTTGCCAGATTCGATTACATGGGTGTTCCACCTACTCTACTTGCCTGTGAGGGCTTTTTAGCATTCTGCGATAGCTGTAGAGCCAATGGGTTGAAACTTCATAAATGCAATCTTGAAGACGAGCAGAGAGCCTATCAAACAATAAAAAACAATCAGTATGTAGCAACCAATTATGAGTGGCAAAGATGATGGGTGATTTACCGTGGCTTCGTCTTTACACCGATACCGTTGATAATGAAAAATTACGGCTTTTAGCGTTTGAGGACAGGTGGCATTTTATCGCTTTACTGTGCTTAAAACAGCAGGGTATTTTAGACCAAAACAATGAACTTTTAGAACGAAAAATAGCCGTCAAGTTGGGGGTTCAATTACGTGAATTAGACGAGATTAAATCACGATTAATGGGTGTGCATCTTATTGATTCTTCGTGGCTACCGATTGGGTGGGAAAACAAACAATTTAAGTCAGACTCGTCAACAGTTAGGACGCGTAAGTATAGGAAAAATAAGGAGAAAAAATCAGGAAACGTCACAGGGACGTCACAAGAACGTTCCGGTGACGGTACAGATACAGATACAGATACAGATACAGAACAGATAAAGAAGCAAAAAAGCAGTCGTTTCACTCCACCTACACTTGACCAAGTAAACAAATATATCAATGAGAAATCATTCGACATTGACGGTGATAAATTCATTAATTTTTACGAAGCAAAAGGGTGGATGATTGGTAAGAATAAAATGAAAAGTTGGAAGGCTTGTTTGAGGACATGGAATACAAAAAATACGCCAACTAAAAAAGCATGGGAGGGGGCGTTATGAATAATCTCAATGATGTAGATTTTTTAAAGTTTGTTGGAAAACAGGAAAGCCAGTTCTTGGAACCTGTGTCGACATTCAGGGACGAGATTCATGATGTTTTTGAAAACGGCACAGAACAGGAAGGCGATACCCTGCCATGGAGAAAAACGGAAGACTATTTTCGCTTACGTCCAAATGAAGTGACGTTGTGGGCAGGAATAAACGGACATGGTAAATCATTGCTCACATCTCATGTGTTCGCACATCTTATGAAAACCAGCAGGTGTTTGATAGCGTCACTTGAGATGCCGATAAAGCGTTCTGGTAAGCGACTACTAAAACAAATAGCTGGAACGCCAAATCCAACCAAAGCGTTTCGTGACATGATGATTGATTGGACAAATGATCGTTTATGGTTTTATGACCAGCTTGATACCGTTAAAACAGAAAGAATAATTGGTATGTGTATATATGCGTTTACTGAACTAAACATAGATCACATCATAATCGACTCATTAATGAAGTGTGGAATCCCGAATAAGGATACGGAAAAGATGCAGTTATTTATTGACCGTTTAATGTGGGTGGCAAAAACACACGGAGGACATATACATCTTGTACACCATGTCAGAAAAGGAGAAAACGAAGACAATATTCCGAATAAATTTGATGTGAAGGGCGCTGGTGAAATCACCGATATGGTTGATAATGTTTGCCTTGTTTGGAAAAACAAAAAGAAAGAAAGGATGGTGGAGAATGGCGACACGGTTGAAAAAATGATACCAGACGGACTTGTTATTGTAGAAAAGCAAAGACATGGCGAATGGGAAGGAAGAATAAACCTATGGTTTGATAAGCCAAGCAATCAATTCAAAGGCTCACCAGATGGAAAACTAGAGTGGTTTGAAATTAAGCCACAGGAGAAAGTAGCATGACAACACATAAAGCAGTCTACATACAGCTAACACACAACGGCAAGAAGCTTTGTTTAACGCCAAGCCAGCACAGTGAAATCACTAGAAAATCAGCAGTAAAAATCGGCATGGATTACAAGGATAGAAAAAAGCTAGGCATAACAAACAGACAAGCATGTGGATACGACATGATGCCACCAACAAGAAAACCAAAGAAAGCGGATAAGAGTTTTGAGATGATGAGTGCTTTTCTAAAGACGAGGTTAATATGATTGAGTGGTGGATGATAATTACTGGTTTCGTTGTGGCGGCGTTGTTTTTCTTTACTAGCGTTTTCAGCATGGATTATTCCAGTATAGGTGGACTAGCAATATCTTTTTTTAGTTTTTGGCTTGCGGTTATATTAACTGCAATTAAATTAATCAACTGAGGACTTACTTATGAGTATGAGTTTTGACAAACCTTTAGACAAAGAGCAGCAAGAAATTTTAGATAAACTTATGGGCGATTCGTTGGTAGCAAGAGACGAACGCTTAGCCTTATTTGAAAGCCGAGTTTTACATCGCGAAGAAATGGGAAAACTTGCAAACGAGCTAAAGCAACCCGTAAAGGTAGAGATTAACAACGTTGGCGACGAAAAAACAATGAGCGACGGAACGAAATACAAACGCACAAAACAAGGATGGAGAAAAACAGAATGACTAACTACACCGACCTACGCCACCAACTCAATCAGCTACAGGCTTTAGCGGATAAATGTGACCATGACTGTGAAAACTGTAAGAGTAAACAAGCAAACAATAATAAACCAAATGAGCCAAGAGTCACGATTATTCGCAAAGGCACTAGAAAAGGCGGGGATGAGGATAAAAGCCGTGAAAATAAATAATATGTGGTGGATGAAATGATTGAGCTACTAAATTGTGATTGCATGGAATATATGAAGGATTGCAAGGATAATGAGTTTGATCTTGCTATTGTAGATCCGCCTTATGGGATAGGTAATTTTATACCAGACGGGGAAAACAAAGGAGATAAATATAAAAGAAGGAAAGCAAACGCAGTTACATGGAATGACAATATACCAGATAAACGATATTTTGATGAGATGTTTAGAGTATCAAAAAATCAGATTATTTGGGGAGCAAATTATTATAATTGTTTCCCGTCTATAGGCGGCGCAATAATTTGGGATAAAAAGAATAATCATCCCAATATGTCAAAGTGTGAAATAGCTTCTTGTAGTTTTCATAAAAAAGTTGAGTATTATCATCAAACTATATTAAAGGGCTTTTGCACTGATGAAATTCAAGTTCACCCATGCCAAAAACCAGTAAAACTATACGACTGGCTACTAACCAACTACGCAGAGAAAGGCCAAAGAATCCTCGATACCCACCTAGGTTCAGGAAGTAGCGCAATAGCCGCGCATTACTTCGGCTGTGACTTCGTAGGCATGGAGATAGACGAGGACTACTACAAAGCGGCCTGTGAGCGATTTGACAGAGAAACCAGACAAGTGAGCATGTTCTGATGGCAGCTAAACCAACAAGACTAATATTCGGTCACTACCGAGGAACACTCCGCTACAGAAGCATAAGCGAATGGGGAAAGACTTTGGATGTATCAACTAACGCTATTTCAAACCGATTAGAGAAGGGCGAGGACATGCAGTCGATAATAGACAGTTTTCATTGTGAGGATACTTGGTTGCTTTGGTGGGGGTTTTGTTATGCAGCGTAGCGACCAACAGAACAATTCGTTACATTTATGGTTTCGCCAGGTAGCAGAAGCTATGCGAGACCAAGACATAGACATGCAGAAGCTACTAGAAGCCAAGTCTGTATCGGTTCCAGTAACAGAGGAGATGGTAAAAGAGGTAATATGGAAGCCAATACAAGAGACGATGTACGGAGACAAGAGCACGACCAAGCTAGAAACTGGCGAAGTATCGAGAATATTCGACGTGTTAAACAGGCATTTTGCAAACAGTTTCAACGGGTTACATGTGCCGTTTCCAAGCTATGAAGAACAACTAAACGAAAGTATAACGAGGGGAGAGTGATGAGCGAAGACAGTAAAGAAGTATATACAAGTGATTTTCAGCAAGGTTTCGAGAAAGAGATTGAGAGTTTGATAAATAGACACTGCATGGAGGGTGATAGCAACACTCCTGATTTTATATTAGCGCAGTATCTTAAAGGATGCCTTGACGTGTTTAATACCGCTGTTCAGCAAAGAGAAACATGGCATGGGAGAGACGCTAGACCGCTACACACAAGATATGGCGTAGAGTTAAAAAATCCGTGATGCCAATGACCACCACCAAAAAGAAGCTAAAGCTATGAGCAAATACAGGTTTGCAGCCAAGATAGATAAAAATCAGCCTGAGATTGTTGCAGCACTCAGGAAAATACCAGGCGTAACGGTACAGCTCGGCATGGATGATATTCTTGTGGGATATAAAGGAAAAAATCATTGGTTTGAGATTAAGGAGCCTGAAACAGTGAGCAAGAAAACAGGAAAAGTAATGGACAGCAAGATAAAGCCTAGTCAGCACAAACTGAGGGATACATGGGCCGGACACTATTCAATCGTATGGAACATTGACCAGATATTAGCGGAGATAATGGCATGAAATACAAAGACTATGTGAGAACCCTTCCGTGCTGTGTGAGCGGCCTTACTGGCGAATCAATAGACCCACATCATATAATCGGGAGTCGTTGGCTAACGGGCAAGGGAATGGCTAAAAAAGGCTCAGATTTAACCTGCATCCCACTTTGTCATGAACTACATATGGAATTGCATAACGGCGGCTGGCGAAGTTTTGAAGAAAAGCACAACATGTGCCAAGTTGAGATGATGGTGCAGACGATTTTACAAGCTGAAAAAGACGGTATAATTAGGGGGTAACAAATGTCTATTGAAATACTAACGCGGATTAATCCAAAAGTATCAAACATGGAAAGCATAGGTATAAGTACGGCAGGAGGGCTAACAAGTGCCGATGTAAGCGCGGCCTGTGCTGGTATCAACAAGAAAGGGGAACTGATGCTATTAGCCAAGATATGCGGCGTTAGAGGCGTACAGGAGCCGCTATTCTATCGAATGTACAATGATGCGTGTAAGTTGGCGGTAAAAGGTAATTGGAGAGCTGGAAAGCGCGGGTTAGATCGTATCAGGTCTGTTTTACAGCTTGCTATCTATGAGTCGATCACTCAAATGATATGCCCGACCTGTAGAGGCACGAAGTTTAACCCTAGGAATCCAACAAAAACATGCAGCGGGTGTGATGGCAAAGGAATATGGAGAATGACAGACGCGGATAAATACAGAACAGTGGGTATAAGCCAGCAATCATGGAACAAAACATGGAAGTGGCGGTTTAATGATATGCTGATATTGCTTGAAAAATATGAATATTCAGCAAAAAGGAAGGTATTAAACAGGCTTAAATGATTTCTTGACATAAGTTGTTAGTTTGTTAGGATTAGAGTCCAATAATAGAAAAATTCCCCCCAAGAAAGCTTAAATAATATATTTAGCTCTAAAAAACAAAGCCGATAAGTGCGTCAACACTGTACCGGCTTCTATCAAAAAACCTGTTTGGAGGTCAAATGACTAAATTAAATTCTATCAGAAAAAAATACCTAGCACATAGGCGCAGTGCAAAAAACAGAGGCATCGAATTTAACCTAACGATAGAAGAATTGCTCTCTGTTTGGAAAAAGTCGGGGAAATGGAATAAAACAGGCGCTAAAAGAAAGGCGATTATATACTTTACAAAGCAAAACATTATGAACAGATTTGATGACGACTTGGCTGAGTATAAAAACAAGATAAGTTTAGGCCAGTTGCAGGTAGGTATTGCTGTGTTTAACGAATGGCATGATAGCAATGCCGGTAAAAACATGGAGTCCATACCCAACATGGTATCTACTCTGTTTTCTTCGATGCGTCACTATGAAGACCAACACCAGTTGTCTGAATAAAATAAGTAAGGTCTAACCCTGTCTGGTATATATTTTCGGCAATAGATTTTATGTCTTCTGGTTTAAGTTGTTCGGTAACAGAATTGAATTTTAAGAATCCGCAAATATCCGCAAAAACAAGCACATACCCAATTTTCAAGGCATTTTTAATCATTTCTCAGGAGGTGATTCATATCTTGCCCGACCCGCGAAATCCCAGCAAGGCCAGCGTACACTGGTCCAGTGGTCACAGTCTTAACCCCTATCCCTGAGACTGTGCTTAATTTCTAAAGGTGATTATGCTAAAAAATAAGCAGCTAACCGAGTGTAACCGAGAGAAATACATCGAATCCGGCCGAAAGGATGCTGAAAAGAAAGCACAGAAGGCCATCATGCGTAAAGCAGTACACCCAAACAACAAGAGCCAGTATCACTGAGTAACCCATGAGAGCGAACAACAGAATTCTAAACGCCAGGCATCGTGAACTCAGGGCACGTCAGACTGAGAACGGCGCTTTAACGTATACGATCAACTATGCTGCTGAACTTGATACAGACACCATAAGCACATCAACATGGTCATCTGAGGATTCTGGGCTGACAATTGCTAACGAATCAATAGAAGGGCAAGGAGTTTCTGGAACATCAACAATAAAAATTACAAACGGTCTTATAGATTACATGGCAGAATTTATAACGAGCGGAGTAGAAATAGGGGATACTGCAAAAAACAAAGACACTGGCGCAACAGCACTAGTAACCTCACTGCTTAGTGATAACTATATCACATTGGATAGTGATATATTTACATTAGGTGATTCGTATTTAATTTTTTCAAGCAACACCCTAGCAAAAGCAAGGCTCTCAGGCGACACAGGCCGGTACAGAATTGTGAACAAGGTAATAACAACTAACGGCGATTCCATCGAAAGATATATTGACCTCAGCATTGTAGATAACAGTAAATATTACTATCCAGATTATTTATTTGGATGGAGGTGGTAATCATGGGCTGTAAGAAGAAAAATAAGCCGAAAGGTAAATAATGTGTCTGCCGTAAGCATAACAAAGAAGAATATCGGCGATTTATTACCATATATTAACAACGCCAGAACTCATTCAGACGATCAGGTCAACCAGATAGCAGCAAGCATAAAAGAGTTCGGGTTTAATAACCCTGTATTAGTAGACGCTAATGACTCAATAATCGCAGGACACGGGAGAGTTCAGGCAGCTAAGAAACTGGGAATAAAGGAAGTTCCAACAATTTGTCTTGACCACCTATCTGATGCACAGAAGAAAGCATATATTTTAGCCGATAACAGATTGGCTGAGAACGCAGGATGGGATAACGAGTTATTAAGTTTAGAGCTAAAAGACCTGCTTGATATGGATTTCGATATTGAACTGGCCGGATTTAGCGCCGATGATATATTATTGGATGATGTCGAAGGATTAACAAATGTGGACGATGTTCCTGAATTGTCAGAAGAGCCAATTACCAAGTTAGGCGATGTATGGATACTTGGTAATCATAGGTTGATGTGCGGCGATAGTACCAGCATTGATGCTGTTGAGAAGCTGATGGACGGACAAAAGGCTGATATGGTGTTTACTGATCCACCTTACAATACAGGGATGTCAGAAAAGTCTAATAATGGGTCAACCTGGTTGACCCATATGTTTAATGATGATTACACGGATACAGAATGGGAACAGTTTATGTCTGACTTCTGTTCTATGTATTGGTCGCAAATGAAAGATAATACTGGTGCTTATATATGTTTGGATTGGCGCAGGAATCATGAGTTAATACCCCACATCAAGAAACACTTTGAATTAAGCAATACCATTGTGTGGGATAAAGTTGTTCACGGGCTTGGGTCTGATTATAAATATACTTATGAATTTATAAATGTCTGCAAAAAGGGCAAGCCAGAAATGGATACACATCAAGGAGATAGGGAATATTCGGATGTTTGGCATATACAAAGACAGATGGGAAAAAATAAAGACCACGCTACAGCAAAGCCTGTCGCTTTAGTCGATAGGTGCTTACGGCATTCATCAAAACCTAATAGTTTAGTCATTGATTATTTTATGGGGTCAGGGACTACTTTGATGGCCTGTGAGAAGTTAAATCGTATCTGTTATGGCATGGAACTGTCTGAGCAGTATTGCGATGTAATAGTAAACCGATGGCAGGATTACACAGGCAAGAAAGCAACCCTAGAATCAACCGGCGAAGAATATAAAAAGGTAGCGTAATGGCAGGTGGAAGACCAAAGTTTAAAATAGATTACGATCAAGTAGAAAAGCTCGCTAACCTCCAGTGCACTCAGGAAGAGATAGCATCTTATCTAGGATGCAGCGTTGATACTCTTCAAAGAGACGCGGAGTTTTGCGGTATCTATAAAAGAGGGATGGATAAAGGCCGGATGTCATTAAGGCGTAAACAGTGGAAAGCGGCAGAAGATGGCGACAGAACCATGCTTGTGTGGCTGGGTAAGCAATATCTAAGACAGAGCGACAAGCAGGACATAAACAAAAACGTGACCATCTATGACGCATCCGAACTCTCAGACTCAGAACTCGCAAATATCGCCACAGCAGGCAGCACAGGAGCTACTAGACAGACGAATAGCAAGAAAGTCACTCACTGAATACTGTAGGTACATAGCGCCATACGAACCACCAGCGGAACATCACGAGCTACTATGTAATGCCTTGGATAAGGTAATTGATGGCGAGATAAGGAACTTAATGGTGTTTATGCCCCCCGGTTCTGCTAAATCAACCTACGCCTCTGTCAGGTTCCCCGCTTACTATCTCGGTAGATTAGGCAAAAAGTCTATTATCTGCGGTTCATACGGTGGCGATCTGGCAACATCCTTTGGCCGTAAGGTCAGAAACCTGGTTGATTCAAAGGAAAACAAGAACGTATTTCCAGCCCTATCGCTAACGGAGGACTCAAGAGCTAGGGGTGAGTGGGAGACTAGAGATGGTGGCACGTACTTTGCTGTTGGCGTTGGCGGTGGTGTTACTGGTCGCCGTGGAGACTTGGGCCTTATTGACGACCCAGTGAAAGGCAGAAAGGAAGCTGATAGCGATTTAGTTAAACTGGAGACGTGGAATTGGTATAACTCTGATTTCATGACTCGATTAAAGCCAAACGCAGCCCAGGTTCTTATTCAGACTAGATGGGTTGATGATGACTTGTCTGGTAGATTGCTTACAGAGGACTGGGATGGCGAATCTGGCATATTTGAAGGGACTGACGGTAAGGAATGGCACGTTATCTGCTTACAGGCTCAGGCAGAGAAAGGCAAGAATGACCCGCTAGGTAGAAAGCCTGGTGAATGGTTATGGATAGATTATTTCACAGAAGAATTCTGGAAAGAGACAAAGACAGCGCAAGCCAAGGCCGATATAAGGAACTGGCAGGCGTTATATCAACAAAGACCAGCGCCGGATGAAGGCACATATTTCAAGCGTGACTGGTTTAATCGCTATCCATTAGGCGACCATCCAAAGCACATAACAAGGTTTGGCGCGAGTGATTACGCTGTATCAGATGATGGCGGAGACTATACTGAGCAGGGCGTTGCTGGACTGGATTCAGAGGGTGAATTATATATGCTCGACTGGATAAGCGGGCAAACAGAGTCAGACGTGTGGGTTGATGATTTACTAGACCTGACAGCAAAGCATGACCCTGTTATATGGGGCGCTGAGGTTGGACAGATTAAGAAGGCTGTTGCACCTTGGTTAAAGAAGCGAAGCCGCAAGAGAAAGATATTTATTGACCCAGAGCCGATGGCACATGTTGGTGATAAGGCAGCAAACGCAAGATCATTTCAGGCAATGGCTAAACTAGGCATGGTTTATATCCCATCTTGTGAATGGGGAGATGAATTGATAAGGCAGTTATGCAAGTTCCCAGCCGGTGCATTTGATGACAAGGTTGACGTGTGTGGATTGATGGGAAGGCTTATCGATAAGGTATGGGATGCGAATCCACCAGAAGAAGAAAAAGAAAAACCAGTGCATGATTATAAATTTAACGAAGATGAAGACGAATCTTGGAAAGCAATATGAGCTTAGACGAACAATTAAAGACTCACGTTGATTTCTATCAATCCTTCGTTGAGGCCACTGACTTAGGCCATAGAGAAGCCCGCACTCGCCGTAATTATGTGAATAATAAGCAGTGGACAGCAGAAGAAGAAAGCGTTATCAAGCGGCGCAGACAGCCGATTATCACCGACAACCAGATAAAGCGTAAGACTGATTATTTTTTAGGCATTGAAAGACAGACACGAACAGACCCTAAATGCTTTCCCCGCACTCCTGAGCATGAAACAGCGGCAGAGGCTTTTACCGATGGTATAAGGTTTGTCTGTGATAACTCAGACTGGGACATAGAGCGCTCAGAAGGGTTTGATTACCTTGTTGTCGAAGGGATGGAAGGTTATATCGTTCCAGTAGAGAAAACGCCAGACGGTATCGAGATACGCCCTAAGCACATCCAGTGGGACAGGATTATCTATGACCCGCACAGTTCAGACAGATACTTCAGAGACAGTAAGCGCAAAGGCGTTATAACGTGGATGGATTTACAGGAAGCCAAAGACCTGTTCCCTGGCAAAGAAGACATTCTTGACGGTGCTTTCAATGACGAAGACGACACGGTATTCGATGATAAGCCGAATCAGGCTTCGTGGATAGACCGTAACCGCAACCGCGTAAAGATTATCCAGCTCTACTACCTTGAGAAAGGTACGTGGATGCACTGTGTCTATACGCATAACGGGTACATGATTGAGCCTGAGCAGAGCACGTATCAGGATGAATACGGCAGACCTGATTGTCCGATAGAGTTAGCCGGTGCTTATATCGATTCGGATAATGACAGATTTGGATTGGTTCAGGACATGATTAGCCTTCAGGACATGGTAAATAAGATGGAGTCCAAGTACATGCACTATGTCAATTCTAATCAGACGTGGGGTAATGCTAAAGCGCCGAATCCCAATGATATGAAGCGTGAGGCTAAAAAGCCTGATGGGCACTTCAAGTTAGAGGGTGATGCTGTGTTTGGTGAGGATTTTGGCATTGTACCGACTGATAACAAGGCTATTGGTGCGTTCAATCTTCTAACGCAGGCGATGAACTCACTTAATCAGATAGGCGGTAATTCTATTGTAGATGAGGGCGCATCTGGTCGGAGCAAGGAGATAACCGCACAAAGTAAGTCTATTGAGCTAGGGGCTGTTTTAGACACTCACAGACAGTGTTCAAAGCGTGTTTACAGACAAGTATTCAATCGCATGAAGCAGTTCTGGGGTGAAGAGAAGTGGGTACGGATTACCGATGACGAAAAGAACATAAAATTTGTCATGCTAAACCAGAATTTCACTTTTGCAGATGCGTTCGAGGAGAAGTTTGGCGAGGACTGGAAGGTCAAGATGCCTCAGCTTTTACAGCATCCAAATATTAACGATGTGATGGAAGTTCGGAACAATATAGCCGAGATTGACATTGATATCATTGTCGAGGAAGCGCCGGACTTCATTACTATGCAGCAAGAGCAATTCAAAGTCATGGCTGACTTGGCTCAAGCCTATGGCCCTGAGAAAGTACCGTTTGAAGAGGTGCTAAAACTATCTACTTTACGCGGCAAGGATGGATTCCTAGACAGAACACAGGGCAGCGAAGAACAGCAGGCCCAACAGAAACAGATGTTAGCTCAGAAAGCCCAGCAGGCAGAAGAGTTGCAGAAAGCGGTTGCTCAGGTTGAAATGCAATCTAAGCAGGCTAAAGCTAAATTAGATTCTGCCAATGCACAGAAAACCATCACCGAGGCAAATAACGCACAGCAGGAGATGGCTATTCGTGTTCAGGAAGCGGCTGATAAGAATTTAGAAACTCAGGTTAATGCTGAGGTAGAGATAAGAAAAGCGGTTATCGATACTGAAGGCAAGATAAGGATAGCGACTATTGAGGCTGAATCTGGATTGATTGATAAGCACAACGAGCGCTGCATGAGTAAAGGGATGGATTTAGAGGTTGAGAACAAATCGCCTGAAATCAATATAACCAATGTTCTGCCAAACGCTGATAAGTCAATCAAGATCAACCGCGAAGATGGTGTGATAACAGGGGCGGAAGTCAGTGGTTGATTCAATAGATGTCCAACCTGGTACTCGTAACGGTAGGAAAGCCGTTGCTACCGATGAAATAGGCAATGTCCACTATCCTATCTATAAACTGTCGGTTGGTGCTTTAGGTACTCAGACCCCTGTAGATAGTGATAACCCGCTTCCTGTAGTCCCCGATAATACGTCTTTGATTGCCGCTCAACTAGAAACCTCAAACGAGATGTTGAGCCTGTTAAACGATGTTTTGGACGAACTAAGAATAATGAACACCTATAACGCATTAGCACATAATCAAGAGCTAACGAAAGAGGATGCAGAATGAGCGACACGATTAGAGACGGCACAGGCACGGGTAATCGGGCCAAGGTCGATGACCACGGTAGATTGTGGGTTAGTGCTAACGTCATTGACCACAAGCAACACCACGCCTTATACCACAAGAACATGTACATAGTGACGTTTAATACTACGTTACCCGATGCAAACCCCACAGTATTAGCGTTCTTCAAGAACCTGGACGGTTCAAAAGACTTTGAGATATACGATGTTGAGGTTTCATCGGATGCCAATGTTGAGCTTAATTGGTACTTTGGTGATGAGTATACAAGTGGTGGTACAGCGGTAGAACCTATTAATACGAATCGTGGTAGCGGTGCGACATTAGGCGTTAATACTGCCTTAGCTTATGAGGGTGGTTCTGCTGGTGATTTACTCATGACAACCACCGATAGAGAACTGTTTCACAAGATGTGGCTAGGCGCTTATGATGCTCATTCTGAAGGCTTTGATGGTTCTTTGATTTTTACGAACAACACAACAGCATCCATGACAGCAACGGGCGTCACTGGTGACGAGATTAGTGTTACCGTGTACTTAGCGTGGCATGATGCAGGTACAGAGCTATGAAGATTGTAGATGGATTAGGGCGTGGTTATGAGGCTGGCGTAGACGATCACGGCAGGCTTTTAGGTTTTAACATAGTTGAAGACGAAGATAAGCATGTAAATAGGCATGTAGGAAAGGTTTGGTCTATACCATTCACAGCTACGCCACTAGGTGCAGGTGATTACTTCTTTTACTTCAAGAACACGGGCACTGAGAATTACTTTATCACCGATATACGCATTGATGCAGCGGCTGCTGATGTAATAGGGGTTCATAAGGTAAGCGGCACACCTGTTTATGTAACGGGCACAGATATTGTCCCGGTTACACGCAACACAGGCTCAACCTTAGAACCAGTGGCTACGGCTAAGTTTGATACAGACATTACAGGCTTAACAGATGACGGTGAGATGTTTTTCATGACCTGTGAGGCCAACAAACTTGCACACTTGAGAACATCATCAAACATTATCGTTACGCCAGGAGCCTCTATTGCACTTCAAGCAGCTACAGGTACAGCAGCGCTCAAGTGCATGGTTTCTATAGTGGGTCTTGAGGAATGAGCCAACCCTCCTCTATTCAGTATAACGGTAATGTCGCCAAGGTAAACGATAGAGGCGAGTTAATAACAGCGGCCATTGACTTTTCAGAACCGTATTATGTGCAGACAACCGTAGATAACCAGGCTTATAACTTGATTACCGCATTAGCAGGTAAACGGTTTGTGGTTACTGGTATTTTGATTGCAACAAACAAGAACATCGTAGGCACAGCAACTGTTGAGATATATGGAACCGATTCAGCAGACACAGTAACCGTTCAGACGCCTGTATTAGTATTAGACATGTTAAAAGAGGACAGGCTCTATTTAAACCTGTTTAATGTTGCTACAAAACCAGGTCAGTATATAAATATTAAAGCTACTGATTCACAGGTTGACTGTACTATTTTTGGGTACTATGTAGACGCATGATCGAGTTTGGCCCATCAATCGGCCCGGGAATATTCATTTTCTTTCGTGAAGAGATAGAATACGCCGGTGGTATTGAAGGAGCCGAGGGAGATGTATCTGAGAGTGAAGACAAGCGCGTATACGAGACTTTACCGCTTGAAACAGTTAAGAGCCTAGAAAAGAAAGTATCAGCTTACAAAGCCACAGAGAAGGTTGAAATTCTACCCCAAGAGTCAGTAGAATCCATTATTAGCACAATGGTTGATATATGGCCTGAATCAGACATGAAAATGAAGATGGCAGAATTTGACCTGAGTCAAGAATTAGCAATTATCCGTTATCGAGAGACTTTACGTGTTTTGATAAACGATGATGATTTAGCTTTGATATTAATCTTAGCGAATGTTTAACGCCTTCGGGCAACCGTCTACGGGTTATCGGTAGTTAGCCACTTGGGGTTATCCAAGAGCGTGCCACCAACGTTAAAGGGTGAGGAGTAAGAGATGAGTAATGAAGAGTTAGATGGTTTTGTAGAAACTGAGCAATCCGAGACTGTCGAGACGACAGCCGATTCCCAAGTAGCAGAGGACGTGAAAACCGAAACTGCTACAGAGACGGATACTCAGAAGGTCGAAAAAGACGATGTGCCGACAACATCAACTACAGAAACAATGATTCCCCTCGCTGCAAAGCAGGCAGAGAAGGAAAGACGAAAACAGGCAGAAGATAGAGCGCAACGAGCTGAAGTAGAGCTGGCGCGGTTACAGGGTATGAATCAGGCGAACGCAAAGCCTGAAGAAGTTCCAGACCCTTATACCCAGCCGGAAGAGTACACGCAGCACGTTATTAATCAGCAGAATACCAAGATAGCCAGCGACCAGAATACCGCGTTAAAGGCCAGATTGAGTGCTGCTGAGGATGTAGCGAGAGTTGAGCTTGATGATTACGACAAATATGCAGACCATTTTGCTAAGGTTGTCGCGCCTAATAATCCACAGATGATTGATATGATGAAAGCATCACCAGACCCTGCGAAGTACGCTTATTACAAAGGTAAGCAGGCTTTTCAGGATGCAGAGGTGCGTAGTCAGATTGAGCAGGCTGGTGGGTTGTCGGGGTACGAAGCGCAACTGAGGACTAAAATTGAAGCAGAGCTTGCCGAGAAGAAACCTGAAACGACTATCCCTCCTGACTTGAGCGCAGTGAGAAATACCGGCGGCGAACCTACTGGCGACAGTATTGCCGATGGTACTGACGGACTCAATCAATTACTCGGAAGATAACCTTTTTTATTAATTAACGACTGTCGAGACGACAGACGGAGGCCATCATGGCTAATACCCAAGTATCATCCGATTTAAGGGTCAAGAATTATTTGGCCGACTTTTATCGGGAATTTGTACGTGAGAACATGTTTTCACCGTACACAGGCACAACCAATGCCAACGTCATCAACATCAAGATGGATAAGAAGCAGATTGAAATCCCGCTTGTTACCCGTTTAAAAGGTGCTGGTGTTTCAGGTTCAAACACATTACGTGGTAACGGTGAGAACATCGGTAACTACGGTTTGACCTTAACCCCGACTTATTACCGCCACGCGGTAGAGTTCGATCTTGAAGAAAACGACAAGCCAGCGTTTGATTTAATGACCGCTGCACGTCCTTTGCTGATGGATTGGTCTATGGAGTTGGTTCGTGACCATGTTATTGAAGGTATGGGCGCAGTTTCAGCCAGTGGCACTTATTATGCCTACGGTGATGCATCGGCGGCTAACCGCAATACGTGGGCTGTGGCTAACTCAGACCGCATTCTTTACGGTAACGGCACATCTAACTATTCAGGCGTTCACGCGACTGACTTAGCCAAGATTGACACCACTAACGATAAGATGGATAAAGACGTTCTAACCCTGCTCAAACGCATGGCGAAAAACGCTGATCCGCATATCCGTCCTATCCGCATTAAAGGTGGTTATGAGTATTTTGTTGCTTTCTGTGACTCTTATACTTTCCGCGACCTTAAAGCTGACCTGGCGACAACCCACCAGAACGCTATGCCTCGTTCAAAAGACAACATTCTATTCCAGGATGGCGACCTTGTTTATGACGGTGTAATCGTTCGTGAAGTACCTGAAATCGGTGCTTTCATCGATGGTGGTTCACCTATTCAGACAAACGGTGACTGGTCTAGTCTTGCAACGGCTGGCGATACTTCAAGCCGTGTTTCTCCTATCTTCCTGTGTGGTCAACAAGCACTGGGTTATGGTATGGGCGCACGTCCTAAGATCATTGTCGATAAAGACTATGATTACGAGTTCCAGCCAGGTGTTGCGGTTATGTGCAAGCATGACATTGACAAGGCTTTCTTTAACGGTGATGTACAGCATGGCATGGTTGTTGGCTATGTATCATCAGCAGCAGATTAGGAGGTTAAACAATGGCTAATCTAAACTCAGACCAGTATAACAACGGTCTACCAAACGGTATCGGTGTTGGTGATGTAGGCAATTTGAAGGTTCTGATGGGTTCTATTACCCTGACGGCTGCTCAAAGTGCCGCTGACACTGTTACTTTCTTCACAGCACCGGAGGGCTTTACACCCCTGTCTGGTATGCTGATTGGTGATGATATCGACACAGGTACAGAAACCTATGAGTTTGATATTGGTGTGTCTGGTGACACTACCAAGTATTTAGACTCAGGGGTGATTACCGGCGACACTATCGCTAATGAGAAGATCACTGTAGGTATTAAGATTCCTTTACAGGAAGATATAATGCTTGTTAAGCCTACGGCCTTCACAGCAGATACAGACATTATCGGTACAGTTACCGCAGCCGCAAACGCGGGTGGTACAGGTACACTGACACTGATTATGTATGGTGTTTATAACGATCATCGTATCGTTTAACTGATTCGGGAGGGCTTCGGCTCTCCCGTTTTATTGAGGTTAGTATGGAATTTACGAATTACACAAACGTCTCGTTTAGCGCATATGGGTATAACTTTGCGCCCGGTGAAGCGGTAGATGTTTCAGAAGAAAGCCTTGCTGTTAAATTTGGTAAGTACGAGCAGTTTAAAAAACCAAAAGCGCCTAAGAAAAAGGCCGCTAAGAAGAAAAAAGTAAATGTCTAAAACAAAGACACAGGTTGCCACTAAAGTTCTTGAGAAGCTTGGCGTACTGGAATCAGGCGCAACTGCTGATTCTGCTGACCTGACTATCATTGAGGACAAGTATGACTCATGGTACGGGGTTTTAGCGGCTGAGGACAAAGTAAGCTGGGGCAGTGGTGACAACATTCCCAATGAAGCGGTGGCCTCTGTTGTGTCTATTATAGCGAACGACTGTTTAACAGAATTTATTATCCCACAGGATAAGCAGGTTATTATTGACCGTGATGCGACTAAGGGCAATGATAATCTCAAAAAGCTGGAATACGTTGATTATGTTCCAGAAGAAATTGATAACCATTATTACTAATGAGAGTTCCGGTAACTACATCACTGACTATTGAGCAATTTGTTGCAGGTCAGGTAACGGTAAAGGTATCAGGAACAAAGAACGCTGTTTATGGAAAAAGAGCGGATGGTACTGTGTTTGCATCTCAAAGACCTGGTGTAAATATTTATGAGGACGCAAGCGCTGCCAGTGTAACGACTGGAAAGGGCAGGGGAATATATTACTGGGCTGCTGTAGGGGCTAAGTATTTTGTCAATGGTGCTACGGTTTATAAGGCGAGTTATTCAGCGCCACTAGCCGCAACGATGACAGCAGGGACGGACAAGGTTAATTTTTACGAGGTTGGTGATAATCTTGTCATTATCGATACAGAGAATAACGAGGGCTGGTATATCACCAGTGCTGCGAGCACGACTCTCGTATCTATTTCAGATGTAGACTTTCCACCTAACCAGACGCCAGCACTAACGCTTGCTCATGGTGGGGCTTCGCTCAATGGTACGCTGTATGTTGGTTGTACGAATGGTGAGATATGGAATAGTGCTGTAGAAGACCCTACAACGTGGGGGATCGCTGATTTTACCAGTGCCGAGGTATCTCCTGATGATGGGGTGGCCTTATACCAGCATACAGACCATATAGGCTTTTTTGGCACTAAATCGCTTGAATTCTTCTATGATAACGCAAACCCTACAGGAAGCCCGTTAAACGCAAGAAGTGACGTTGTACACGAGATAGGGACGATAAATCACGATACTGTATGGGCAGAGTTCAATACGCTTTATTTTGTAGGACAGACACCTTCAGGAAGTCTCGGGGTTTATGTTTTAACCAATTTTCAGGTTAATAAGATATCAAATAACGACTTTGACTCACTTCTAACCTCAGCGGTTATTACTGATAATGTTGAGGTGTTTGGTTCTGGGTTTACGGCAGGAGGACGTTCGTTTTACTGCTTAACATTGTTCAATATCGGCAGTGGGGTTGTATCGACTGAGGCAACTTATGTTTTCGATAGTTCGGGTGTTTTAGGTGATTGGGAACTGGCTTATACAGACATAGATGATATGCCACTTATTGGCTGGACACTGGCTACTGAGACAAGGGCCGGAGAGGGAATATTAAGTAACGGTGATTTAGTTACGATTAATGATGACTTTAACCCCCAAGACACAACAGAAGAACAGGTTTATATTCTGGCTGATTATTTTGAGCCTGGATACTATACAAGCACAGCAGCAGATGGCGACCCTATCGAGATGGAGATTGTTTTGGGTCAGGGCGATTCAGGTACATTAGAGACTAAGTTTGCCGATGGTTTACGGGTTGTTGCTACGCCTACAGATGCGTCTCAATTAATGACTATTCAGTGGTCAGATGAAGGTAATAATAATTACAATACTGGAAGAACGATTGATTTATCAAACCCTAAAAACAGGTTGAATCGCTGTGGCTCTTACAAGATAAGGAACTATAAATTGACTTATTCTGGTACTGAAAATGTCGAAGTTGAGGGCTTAGAAATGAAGGTCAGGGCATGAGTTTAAATCTAGACCCGCCACCAAAAAGCATCGTATTTCAGGAATGGATACGCTGGCTTGTTAATTTGTATGAAAAGCGTGGAAGGATTGAGAGTTGGCACGAAGTAGGCGCTACTGGTGAGCCTGCTTTTCAGGGAACATGGGCCGATGCTGGGACTAATCCAGCATTTTATAAAGACCCATTAGGCAGGGTGCATTTAAAGGGTGACTTGGACACGGGAACATCAACGACAGTGGTGTTTACACTACCAGAGGGATATAGGCCGTCAGAGGCATTGTATTTCGCTTTACACCAGACAGCAGCAGCAGCAGGTGCAGAGGCTTTAATAGGAACTAATGGTGATGTTACAGTGACTTATACGGGCGCAAAAGTAAGATTAAGCGGTATTAGCTTTAGAGTAGCAGAATAACTGTCGTGAGACAGCGAGGATTTTATGAGTTTATTTAGCAGAAAGACATTTCTTGATGGTGATGGATTTCGCCAAGTTGATGGTTTTGGATTAAATGATTTAGTTGAAGTTGGCACATTAGGTCTTGTGTCTGACATTACAGGTGAAGAAGCAGCAGCAGAAGCCGCAGCGATAGGAACAGCAGCTAATCAAGCAGCAGAAGCCAGATTAGAAAGACAATTTCAGCAAACAAGGGAAGATTTACTTCCATTCCTTCAAGCGGGAACAGGCCAGTTAGGTACTTATCAAGCCGGTATTGGCGGTAGTCCACTAGCCCCAACTCTTGAGGGTTTTGAATTTGATGTTAATGCGGCTTTAGATAGCCCGTCACTAGCCTTTCAGAGAGAGTTCGGTGAGCAGCAACTAGATAGATTGGCTGGTAAAAACCGTCAATTGGGTTCTGGCAATCGCTTATATGATGTAACGCGGTTTGGTCAAGGTTTAGCTTCTCAGTCTTTGGCTGATGAATATGCACGTCAGAGAGATATTTTCGGTACTAATCAGGCGACACAGCTTAAAAACTACGGACTAGAGGCAGACAGGTTTAATCAGGAGATGAACCGGCGCGCTGGTCTAATTGATGTTGGTCGCGGTACTGGTTCTGCTTTGGGCGGTTTTGGTGCGGGTACAGCGAGCAGCGTAGCCGGATTGCTTCAAGATACAGGTCAGTTACAAGGTGCTTCGGCTTTAGCGGGACAGCAAGGACTTATGAACGTATTAAACATGGGTACTACTGCTTTAGGTGGTATCTACGGTGGCCCTGCGGGTGCTGCTGCGGGTAGTCAGTTATTCTCAGGCGGTGGTGGTTATGGTGGATATTCTCCAATTGGTGCTCAAGATGCACAGGGCTTTTTCTGATGGCTAGTCTAGCCGATTTAATCTATTCAAGTTCACGCAATCAGCCTAATCTCGCTCAGTCTTTTCAATCTGCTAAGGGTAGAGCTATCCAACAAGCAGGAATGGAACAGCAGTTAGCGGCTAATCAGCAGGCCAGACAGCGTCAGAGCGCGTTACAGGGATTATTGTCTAGTGGTGCTGGTGCTGAAGAGGTTTTTAGACAAGACCCTGCTACCGGCTTACAGATGGCTGAGTTTCAAGCCTTGCGGAAAGGCAAGTCAAGCATAGACGCTAAAGACACGGTTCAATCATCAAAACTTCTTCCAGGTGGATTAGCTCAATTGGTTTACAAGAGCGGGAGAATTGATGTTGTCCCAGCAGCAGCAGCAGACGCTATATTGATTCGTGAGGCAGAGGATAGAGGTGCGTCATTACAAGGATTGAGAGCGCAAGAGCGTGAGGGCGGTAAAGGGTCTGCACAGATAGGACTTAAGGCGTTCGATCAAGTAGGAAAGATTCGTGGGAATATAGGCAAATTAAAAGAAGTGGTTTCTTTGGTCGGTGAAGGTGCTGAAACAGGCCCGTTGGCAGCGAGATTACCAAGTTTTAGGGCTGAAACAATACGATTAAACAACGTACAGAAGCAATTAGGGCTTGATGTTATAGGCTCTGTTACTTTCGGCGCTTTATCTCAGGGAGAGCTTGATTTAGCACTGGAAACAGCCTTACCAACTAATTTAGAAGGGCCGCAGTTAGTTGATTGGGCCAATAGAAAGATTTCTGCACAGGAAAAACTTGCTTCATACATGGAGGAGCAGGCGGAGTTCTTGTTAAAATCTGGGAATAGAGTACCTGACTGGATACGCCATAAACGCGAACAAGGTGCGCCAGTTAATCAACCCGGTTCAGCGCAGCAAGTTGGTGGATTCACTGTAGAGGTCATGAGCGAGTAATGCAATTTGTAGTTACATCCCCAGATGGAAGAAAGCTAAAGGTAACGGGCGACCGTATGCCTAATGAGCAGGAATTGCAGGATATTTTTGCAGCGCAAGCGCCAAAACAGAAGCAAACAGTGACGCGGGAAAGTTTATTGCGCGACATAGCAGCAGAACAATCGCCACTTGAGGCTGGATTAATTGCCACAGGCCGTGGCCTAACAAAAATAGGCAGGGGACTTGGTTTAGTTGACCCCGAATCACCTATAGAAAAGCAAGCGTTTGAGGCGTTAAAAGAAAAGCGCCCAGTGTCTACGTTTATCGGTGAGGTTGCCGGTGAATCTGCACCGTTTTTACTGCCTGGTTTGGGTGTTGGTGCTATTGCATCAGTCCCCGCAAGGGTGGCTGCTACGGCTGCGCTGGGTGCGTCAGAAGGTGGATTAATATCTAGAGGAGAAGGTAGAAGTGATATTGAAACAGCAGGTATGGCGGGTTTGGGAGGCGTTGTTGCGGGTTCTATGGAGTTGGTTATGCCTCGCATTATGCGCATCGGCGGTTCACTTGTTCGCAGGATAACAGGCAAGTCGCCAAAAGGCGCATTATTAACTCCTGATGGTGCACCGACAAAAGAACTTCAGGACGCACTTGAAAAGTCTGGTCTGTCTTTTGATGATTTGGCTGAACAGGCAAAAAGAGAGCTAGGTGGCGCTAAAGTAGGCGCCAGTCCTGAGCAAGTTGCTAGGATTGCTGCATTTAAAGAGGTTGACCCTGATTTAGTTCCGACAAAAGCGCAGATAACGAGAGATGCTACTGATTTTCAGGCGCAGCAAGAGGCGTTTAAAAAGACGGGGGCTGTTCGTGAAGCAATCGAGGCGCAGGAGGAAATACTGTCAAACAAGTTCAGTGGAACAATAGCGAACACTGGCGGAAGACCTATAACGTCAACAAGTACAGTAACAGACCATATAACAAACAAAGCAACCGCATTGGATGATGAGATAAGCAGCTTATATGGTATTGCTAGAGAACGCGCTAGTGGTGCAAAAAATGTGCATTTTGGTCAAACTGTTAAGGCGTTAAGAGAATCGCAATCATCAAAATCAATCGATAATGGATTATGGGATTCTGTTCGTGCTGAATTGATGGCTAAAAAGGTCATTGATAAGAAAGGAAAAGTTATTGGTACGATTGATGTTAATACTGCGGAGAATATCAAACAATTCATAAACCAGTCTTTTTCTTCGACTAATGATAGAGGGAGAATGACAAGCAGATTGATTAAGGACGCAATAGATCAGGACGTAACAAAAGCGGCTGGTGAGGATGTCTTCAAACAGGCAAGACGAGCAAAGCATGTTTTTGAGCGTGACTTATCAAAGTCTAAAATCAATAAGTTTGATTCGTTTAAAAGGAGCCTGGTCAGAGATATTTTGGAGAATAAGATAGATCCGGACCAGTTAGTTGACAAGACTGTTTTCTCAAAGAGCGTAAGAGCAAGTGAGCTAAAACAGGTTAAGGATTATCTTCATACTGGAACGCCAGACCAAATGGTAGCAGGAAAGCAGGCGTGGAATGACTTACGCGCTGAAACACTTCAGAAAATGAAGGATATAGCTTTTACTGGTGGCGAGGATAAGGCGATAACAAGAGCATCACTTGACAGGGCAATGAATCGTGTCGGCAAAGACAAGATTCGTGTTTTGTTTGATGGTAAAGAGATTAAGTTCCTGGAAGATTTAAAGCGTGTTGCCGAGTTAAGAGAGCCTAAGCGCGGTACATTCACAGGCGAAGGGCCGTCTGCACAAGCCATCAAGAACCTACAGAATCGATTAGAAGATATTCCTGCTATTGGCGCACTAATAAAAGGAATTGCTTTAGATAGGCAAGGAAAGATTGTTATAACACCTGCACCAACAATAATAAAACCAGAGCAGAAAATGATAAATCAATTAACACCAGCGCTTAGCCTGCCTGTAGCAGCGGCAGTAACAAGTGATGAATAATAGCCACGAAGAGCAGAAACCATGTCGAATTTAGTAACTCGCGGAACAAAAGGAAGCGCACTTACCCATAACGAGGGTGATACTAACCTTAAAAAAGGCGCACAGACAAAAGCGCTCAGTTACACAGTCGTAGAGGGCGATAACCGAGACTCTATTGACTGTACAGCCACCCTTACCATAACCCTTCCAGACGCGGCTATAATCGCAGCAGCGGCGGATACAGGAGACTTTGAGGTCACTCTAAACAATACCGCTGCCAATACCATGACAATCACTTGTGTAACTGGAACCGACACGATAGCGGGTTCAACCTCAGACTTTGTATTGACGGCTATTGATTCTGTGACGTTAAAGGTTAATCAGGCGGGTAATGGTTATAATATTGTTGCTGGCGGTGTAACCGCAACAGGTCAGGTTTTAACCTCTCCTACGATTACAGGAGACGTTACAGGTAGTGTTATAAACCTAGAAACGCCTGTTGCAACAACATCTGGTTCAACAGTAGACTTCACTTCAACAGTTCCAACATGGGCAAAAAAGGTAAATATACTGCTTGATAGAGTAGGTGTTAGCGGAACAGATGATATATACATGAGAATGGGAGTAGGGGGAACGCTTGAGACAACGGGATATGACCATGTTATGACAAGAGTAGACACAAGTGCTACTCAGACATGGCAGCAATCAGGTAATTTGTATGCCCCTCTTACATACAATACTGGCGCTAATGACGCTGTTCGTGGTGTAGTGTCTCTTCATCTAATAGACTCATCTACTAATACATGGGTTTTGTCTGGTGTTTTAGCGACAAACACGTCTCCTGATGCTACTTTTCAGATAGCAGGAAGAAAAGCATTGGCTGGCGTGCTTGATAGCATAACGCTATATACTTCTGGTACAGATACGTTTGACCTCGGGCAAGCAAATTTATCATATGAATAATAATGATTAGGTTAATACCATTAGCCCTATTATCAGGCTGTCAGTTATACGGTGGAGGCTCATTCCACGACACAAGCATGGATAGTCATTTCAAAGAAGATAGAGTCATTGCTGTTATAGGTGTATCTCAGCAGGTGCATGAGAATATAGATATATTCGCAGAGCATTTAAGTATGCCAACAGTTACAGAAAATGGTTACGGAATAAACCAAATCGGCTTCAAAATTAAATACAAAGTTTACTAAACAAATATTGACTGCCGAGAAGGCAGAGGAGAGAAAAATGCCAGGTTCAGTAGTAGTAACAGACGAAAACGGGCGGTCGTTATCAACAACAGACAGCAGCGGTAATCCTGCGGGGAATGTTTCTGTAGCAGACCCCATAGACTTATCTTATGGCGGTTATCCAGAAGACAGGTACGACCAATCTGCGGCTACGGCAGGAGACGCTTTAGATAATACGACATTTGGTGAGCTGACCGACCAAGATATATACGAAGGTATCGTATTTATGAATACGACTGCCAATGTTAGTGTTCAAATTAGCCTAGACGGTACAACATGGATAGCAGCAGACCATCCTTTTATTGATATGGGTGTAGCGACTAGAACTATTGTAACGGGTACAGCAGCGGCAACAGGCCCGTATCTGATGAACACTCCTTGCCGTGGTGTACGGTTCTTAAATGAAGGCGCGGCACAGGCTACGGTTATGTATTCGCAAGTTGGTAAGGTGGGTATCTAATGTCCACTAAAGGTTGGCTTCCTTACGGCTCAAGTGATTCGAGTGTTATATTTCAGCATGACCTAAAGTCAGCATTAGTTCCTGCTGATATGAATAGTCACTGGTCGCAGTTACGCATTGGCAGCTCTGCATTGACATGGGACGTTCACGGTTCTGTTGTACACGGTAAACAACCTACTCACGATTCTGTTTTGGGTTTTAAGCCAGTAGATTCAACAGACGGCACTACTGAGGTTGGTTATAATTTCTCAGCACAGGCCGCGTCTATCGTTGATTTAATCAATCAGGGTCAAATATCCTTCGAGATAGAGTCAGATTGGTTATGCGTTAATGACGCTGCGTCAGGTACATCTGGTGCTGATTTGGGTGCTGAGTCCCAGTCATGCATATCATGGCTTGCAGCGGCAGCCCCAGCAGGCAGCGCAGCAGCATCAGAGCTTGCAAAGACAGGAACGGCTAAGCCTACGCCGATAATCTTCAAGAACTCTGTGGGTTTTGACTATAGAAACCACATGCCGACTGCCACGGGTGCGCTTGCCGCTATTTATTCTCCTTCTAAAACAAGGTTTATACTGGTTAATTTCGGGTGGAAGGGAAATTATGTTTGGTACTCCGTAGATGGTGTTGTTGTGAACTTTGCAGAGCGAGGTTCAGACGGCTGGACAAATCCATTTAACAATATGTATCTAGGTTGTGATAGGGGAACCGCTAATACCTTTGTCGATGGTTACTGGATGCGTAACTTACAGATTTCAAACGAAGCACCTCGATTTGACCTTAATTACAATGCCCGTCAAATTACTGTTTGCTCTGACTCACTCTTTGATAACGAGACGGCTGCTGCAACAACTTCGGGTGATTTAAACGCACAGTTTAGAATCTTCCGAGGTTTTGAAAAGAAGGGAATGCGGTGTAATCTTACAATAGACGAGAATGGCGGATTTCAGGTTGACTCAGGTGCGGCATCTACGTTACACGACAGAGTTACTGCTGTTTTAGACACCAAACCAAGTATGGTTATATTGCAGGGTGGCACGAACGACTGTGATGCTACAGCGGTCCCGGTGGCTACTTTTGAGACAGAATACAAAAGCCTGGTAGAAAAACTGATAGGTGTAAACGGCAATACTTCGACAGCATCTAAAATATATTGCTGCACTGTTCCGTCAAGGTACGGCGTATCTGCAACAGATGGCGCGAACTCAGATACCTATCAAGGTAGGCTAGAGTCCTATAATGCTGTTATTAGAGGGCTTGAGTCGTGGTTTACGACAAACTACGGAAGCTCAGGAAAGGAACTTTATGTTGTTGATTCGTGGACAGCGTTAGGCGGTAGAACACCTACTGAGGATGCTGTTTATAAAGGTCAGCTCTCAGGGACTTTTGACGATGTTCACTTTGCTTGTAATGGAAACAGGCTCTATGGTGACGCTATATCTGAACGGATAATGCAGACGCTCTGATGAAACTCGCCGCTAACTTTGAAATAACATGAAAACACTTGTTTTACGAAGGGTAGCTACGGGAGACAAGGGAACCTTTGGCTGTATTTTATACCTCGATATTCCCTTTGCCCTGACGCTTGAGCTTCGATGGTTAAACAACCGTAGACGTAAGTCTTGCATCCCCGCTGGCAATTACAAATGCAATCGTGTTGACTCTCCGAAGTTTGGCAATACATTTGAGATTACCAATGTCCCTGGTCGCTCACACATCCTTTTTCACAAGGGCAATTTAGATGAGGATTCACTAGGATGCGTTCTTGTCGGTGAGCAGTTTGGTAACTTGGGCGATGATTCTGGAATCCTGTCGAGCAAGGCGGGATTTAACGAATTGATGGGAATAATGAAAAACGAAATATCCTTCCGGTTAATCATAGTTGATGACTGG
>JBDLJO010000005.1:0-32185 GCA_039714275.1 Chloroflexota bacterium
CGCCAGCGGCGTGATCATCCATACCAATCTTGGACGGGCACCTTTGAGTGCCGACGCCATGCAGGCGGCGTCTGAAATTGCGCTGGGGTACTCAAACCTAGAGTATGATCTAAACAAAGGGGGACGCGGCTCACGTCTGCTGCACGCCGAAGATATTCTCAAGCGGCTCACCCAGGCTGAAGCGGCGCTGGTGGTCAACAACAACGCCTCGGCTGTGCTGCTTGCTTTAACAGCCCTCGCCCGTCGAAGGCGGGTGGTGATCGCCCGATCCCAACTGATTGAAATTGGGGGCGGGTTCCGGATACCCGATGTGATGGCACAGTCGGGCGCTAAACTTGTCGAGATCGGCACCACCAACCGCATCCACCTTGCAGATTACCAGCAGGTGATAGCCGAACAGCCCATCAAGCTGGTAATGCGAGCACACCGCTCCAATTTTGATATCATCGGCTTTACCACCGAGCCCGAACTTGCAGATATTACCCACGCCGCACATGCGGCGGATATCCCGGTCCTGGATGATCTCGGCTCCGGTTCACTTTTGGATACCGCAGTTTACGGCCTGGGACACGAAACCACGGTTATGGAATCATTATCGGCCGGCGCGGACCTGATTTGCTTTTCTGGCGACAAATTGCTCGGCGGACCGCAGGCCGGCATCCTGGTGGGTAAAGCCGAATTGATCAATAAACTCAAGAAGCATCCATTAGCACGTGCCATCCGGGCTGACAAAATCGCCCTGGCGGCGCTCTCGGCAACATTGATGCACTACTTGAAGGATGAAGCGGTTCAAAAGATTCCGATCTGGCAGATGATTGCGACCCCGATCGAGGAGATCAAAGACCAGGCTGAAGCGTGGGCCCATGCTTTGGGTCAGGGCCAGGTCCTTGAAGGGGAATCCACCGTTGGGGGCGGCAGCCTACCCGGAAAATCGATCAAAACGTATTTATTAGGGCTTGATCTACCAAAACCCAGCCGCGTATTGGCAGCTTTGAGAGCCTGCGATCCCCCCATTATTGCACGGGTTCAGGACAACCAGGTTGTGATTGATCCCCGCACGGTGCTCCCTGAGCAAAGAAACACTTTATTCGTAAATCTACAGAAAGTACTTGAAGGTGACCTATGAGCATCCACAAAGACGTTATGCGTGTATTAAAAGAAACCAGCCGCACTTTTTATATCCCGGTGGCGCGATTACCAGCCGAGCTTCAAGAGACGGTTGCGGCTTCATATTTGTGTTTCCGGGCGATCGATGAAATTGAAGACCACGAAACCCTGGATGCGGAAAGCAAGGCCCAACTACTGCGGCAGGTCGGGTTGATTCTTCAATCACAAACCAGCTTAAAAAATCACATGACGGTTGAATTTGAAGCTGCCTTTCTACCTTTCAAAAATCTGCTCCCTGAAGTTACCCTGCGCATCGGTGAATGGTCGGTACACGCGCCTACATCTATCGCCCCCCGTATTTGGGACGCAACAGCCTCGATGGCAGACCGCATGGCACACTGGGTAGAAGCTAATTGGCAGGTCCAAACCGAGGCTGATTTAAATGGTTATACCTTCAGCGTCGCTGGCGCCGTAGGGCTGCTGCTCTGTGATATCTGGAGTTGGTTTGACGGCACGCAAATTGACCGCGCTTTGGCCCTGCAGTTTGGGCGCGGCCTGCAAGCCGTAAATATTTTGCGCAATCAAAGCGAAGATTTAGAACGCCAGGTAAATTTCTTTCCCGCCACCTGGACGCGCTCACAAATGTTTGCTTATGCACGCAGTAATTTAGAATTGGCCCGCAACAGTTTCAGCAATATGCCGAAAAATGCTTTCTTGAGTTTTGTTGATATCCCCTTACGTCTGGCCGAAGCCACCCTGGATACCCTGGAGCACGGCGGCGAGAAACTTACCCGAGTGCAGGTTTTACAAATTGTTGCCCAACCTGGTTGGTAAATTACCACCCTACCCCGGAGAATTTATATGAAAAGCGATCTTGATCGATTGATGCGTGATCACCAGTTGGATGCCATCCTGGTGACCGGTCCTACTCAGCACAATCCAGCCATGTATTATATGACCGGTGGTGGACACATGACCCATGCCTATCTGATCAAAGGGCGTAATAACCAACCCGTGCTTTACTACAACTCGATGGAACGCGACGAAGCCGCCAACACGGGCCTAATAACAAAAAACTTAAACACCTATGATTTTAAGGCATTGCTAGAAGATGCCGATGGAGACCAGATTCAAGCTGCAGCCAAACGCTATCAGCTAATGCTCACCGATCAAGGAATCACCCAGGGCCGCATGGCTATATATGGGCTAATCGAAGCTGGTGCCAGCTACGCAGTTTTCACCGCCCTAGGCAAATTAATGCCCGACCTGGAGATTGTCGGTGAATTAGACAATTCGCTGCTTTTAAATGCGCGGGAAACCAAGGATCAGACCGAGATCGATCATATGCGAGCCATGGGAAAGATCACCACTACGGTGGTTGGCAAGACCGCAGATTTCCTAAAATCCCATAAAGCTAAAGATAAACGCCTGATCAAAGCAGATGGCCAGCCATTAACGATTGGTGAAGTCAAAAGGATGATCAATTTATGGCTGGCTGAAGAGGGCGCCGAAAACCCCAAGGGCACCATCTTCGCCATCGGCAGGGATGCCGGCGTACCGCACAGTGCCGGTAATTCCAATGATCACCTTGAATTGGGCAAAACCATCGTCTTCGATATTTTCCCCTGTCAGGCCGGGGGCGGTTATTTTTACGATTTCACCCGCACCTGGTGTTTAGGTTACGCGCCAGATAATGTCCAGGCACTTTATGACGATGTGCTCAATACTTATCAGACGATCATGAACGAGCTAAAAATCAATGCAAGCTGCGCATCGCTTCAAAACCGTACATGCGAACTTTTTGAAGCCCTGGGTCATCGGACCGTCAAGGGTGACCCCACCACCCAGGAGGGTTACGTCCACAACCTTAGTCATGGGTTGGGGTTGGATGTGCACGAGCAACCGAGCTTCAGCCGCATAACAGGAGGGGATAATATCCTTGCTCCGGGTACGGTGATCACCATAGAGCCAGGGCTTTATTATCCAGAACAAGGCATGGGGTGCCGATTAGAAGATACCGTCTGGGCACGCCCGGATGGTCAATTTGAAATCTTAGCTGATTATCCGCTGGACCTCGTCTTACCTATAGAAGAAATATAATTATGGAAACGACTCGCATCCTGGGAATCGAAACATCTTGTGATGAAACTGCCGCGGCTGTCGTCGAAAACGGCCGCGTGATTCATGCCAGTGTGGTCGCTTCACAGGTTGATCTGCACGCGCAATTTGGCGGCATCTTCCCCGAAGTGGCTTCCCGCCAGCACATCCGCAGCATTTACCCCATCGTCCAACAAGCCCTGCAGGGTGCCCACATGGATTTGTCTGATTTGGACGCCATCGCGGTTACCCGCGGACCGGGACTTTCCGGTTCTTTGGTGGTTGGCATCAATACTGCCAAGGGGCTCTCATTGGGAAGCGGACTGCCCCTCTTGGGCATCAACCACCTGGAGGGTCACTTGTATTCCGCATGGCTTCAAGCAGATGATGGAGATCCCCCCCCCGAACCACGTTTCCCACTATTGGCATTGATCGTCTCGGGAGGACATACAGAACTGATATTAATGAAGGATCACCAGGTCTATGAGCGTTTGGGAAGCACCCTCGATGACGCGGCTGGTGAGGCTTTTGATAAAGTTGCCCGTCTTTTAGGATTGCCCTACCCTGGCGGTCCCGCGATCCAGGAAACCGCCCAAGATGGCGACCCCACGAGCACAGCCTTTCCCCGTGCCTGGCTGCCCGATACCTGGAATTTCTCCTTTAGCGGTTTAAAAACTGCTGTGCTGCGCGCTGTGCGCGAGTTGGAAGCCGAAAATGAACCTATTCCCACAGCGGATTTAGCAGCCAGTTTTCAAGCTGCCGTTGTTGATGTCTTGGTGCAGAAAACACTTCAAGCGGCTAAAAATTTCCAAGCAAAAGAGATCATCATCGCCGGCGGCGTATCGGCAAATATGGCGCTGCGTAATCATTTTGCAAAAGAGTCCCCCTTACCGCTTCATATCCCGCCAATTTCCTTGTGTACGGATAATGCTGCCATGATCGCCGCGGCCGGCTGCTTCCGCTTTTTAGCCGGACAAAGAGATACCCTCGCGATGGATGCCCTGCCAACCTGGCCAATTTCGGAGTTATAAATTATGACTTTTGTTTTTACCAGCCAAGCTATTCTTGGCGCGTTCTTGATCTTTGCCCTGAGAGTAATCAACATGAGTTTAGATACCCTACGGGTATTATTTGTTATGCGCGGGCAAAGAATGCTGACCTGGGTCTTAGGGTTTTTCCAGGCCATGCTGTGGGTCTTTATCCTGACATCAGTACTGAACAGCCTGGATAATTTGATCAACATCGTCGCTTATGCTGCAGGATATGCCACCGGTAATATCGTGGGCATGATGATTGAATCCCGATTAGCCTTAGGACACACCCATATGCAAATCATCAGTCCGAGCCGCGGTACCGCGATCATGGAAGCGCTGCGGGATCATGGCTACGCAGTAACCGAGGTTCCAGCCCGGGGTAAAGACGGCATGGTGACCCTGTTGAGCTGCAATATCCGCCGCCGCCAAATCACGGATGCCAAGAAAACGATTAACAATGTTGATGATGAAGCCTTTGTAACTACTTCTGATGTACGCTCCGTGCAAAGAGGTTTCTGGCACGCGTAATGCTTATTACCACCCCTAAAATAGAAGTGCCCGGACATGACCATGCCGGGCATTTTTTATTGTTACCATGATTTTCTACAAAAGGAATAATCGTTGACTCCCCCTCCATTATAATAAACCGTTCACAACTAATAATTCGAGATTTTATCAATCCTTGCTTCAGCAACAATTTGATTATTGGACTGAAAAGTAAAATGTGCCTCGATAACATCGCCTGCCAAAATGTGCGGCAGCCAATAGCGGGCATCATCCCACATGCTGGCATAAGGCAGATCATCTAAGGGGTACCAGACTGGCAGAATCTCGTCGCTCTCTTGAGGATCTCCTTGCCAATGCTTTGTTAGATAAACATGGACATCATGATCCCAACTCGGTTTAAAAGGAAAAACAAAAAGCAGATGAGCAGCGTAGATCAAGTGCTCTTCCTTTACCAAGACATTGATCTCTTCTTTTATCTCCCTGACTGTCGCACCTTCAAGCGTCTCACCGGCTTCAATTTTGCCCCCCATACCAACATATTTACCGAGGCCAAAGCCGCGTTTTTTCTTCCCCAGCAGGATCATCTGGTCGCCGGGGGAATCTTTAACCAATAAGCAGAGTGTCGCGTCTTTCATGAACTAAATGATAAATTCCCCATTGCGATAGATCACTTCGCCATCAAGAACAATTTCAGAATCCGTGCGTAAATCACAAATCATATCCCAGTGGATTTTGCTTTTGTTATGGCTGCCGGTTTCAGGGTATCCAGCACCCAAAGCCATATGGAAAGAACCACCAATTTTTTCATCGAAAAGGATATGACCAATAAAGCGGTCGATATTGTAATTTGTGCCAACAGCGAACTCACCAACATAGCGAGCACCAGGGTCGGTATCCAACATTTCCAACAAAAAGTCTTGATTGGTTTTTGCAGATGCCTGGGTAACCTTGCCGTCTTTGAAGGTCAATTCAACACCTTCAACAATGCGACCGTCAAAAATTGCCGGATAAGTATAGCGCACCCAGCCGTTGACTGAATCTTCTACCGGTCCGGTATAAATTTCGCCGTCAGGCATATTATGTTCCCCAAAGGAATTCTTGAATATCCGTCCTTTGATCGATAAGGATAAATCAACATTAGGTCCGTGAATTTCTACTTTCTCTTTACCTTGAATATAATCAATGAACTGCTGTTGACGAGTCTTGAATTTAAACCACTCAGCAGTAGGATCGTTTGTCGAATCATCCGCAAAACAAGACCGGTAGACAAAGTCTTGATATTCTTTGAATGGCATCCCCGCTTCCTGAGCATATGCCTCGGTAGGATAAAGCGTCGTCACCCACTTAAAGACCTTCTCTGCGCCGCGCTTCATTTGCGTTTGCAAGATGGGAGCAAGTGCCCCTTTGCGGCGTGCCTGAAGTTTGGGGTCAACATTGGTCAATGCCCGTGGATTGGTCTCCGCATGAATACGGATGCGCGATTCAAAATTATCGTAGGCAAATTTTTGAAATGCAGGGGTGAAATCTAACTGCGCATTGGAAGCGTATTTAAATAAGCGTTCATTCTGGTCAGGCAAAGCTATTAATAATTGGGGATGTCCACCCCGTTCCAGGATTTTGTCATATAAGGCTTCAACTAACGGCAGTGCCGTTGTTGGAGACTCAATGGCAACACGATCACCAGGTTGGATCCTGGCAGAATGGTCAACGAGAATTTCAGCAAATTTAAGGATGCGCGGGTCGCTCATAATCTAAGTCTCCAATCATTTTTGTTAACAAATGGAATTGTAACATGGCAACAGCAAGATGCTAAAAGCGTATCGATAACTTTTCGTTAAGTAAGCAGAGACAGAAATATGATTATCAGGTTGTCTAATCAAGTTTTCCAGGGCCCAATCTCTTATCAGAAGGTCTGTAAACACGGCATACCAATCCTTGATTCAAGAATCAGGAATAGAAAATCCACTTTGAGGCTCCCCAGGAAAAATCAATTCTTTAAGGTTTAGAACCAGGATTGAAATATTTCATGATCGTGAGCCAGCAACCCCCATATATGAGGGTTGCTGGCTGGTCACCACCCCGGTGTGAGGGAGTCCGGAAATCTTAAGAAAATATTTTTTAAGGTTTCCACCCGAACTTCTTTTTAAGAATAATCTTTCTTAAAGTATTCTTTTTTTTTAGCTTGGCGTAGGCTTTTCGTATTGCAATTTTAGCTGGTCATCTGTTAAAATCAGTATGTTCAAGAAAGTATCCCAATTGCTTTTCACGGGGGATTTTCCCCAATAAGCAGCATTATTTAGCGACATGGTACACCCAAAATCTACCCTTAACGGTACAAGCCGATAAGCCAGGTCTATATTGCGCTAAATTCTTAAGAAATGCCAAGGAGAAATGCCATTCATGGAAGCCTCGCAAGCCTGGCAAGCCACATTAGGTCAACTGCAAATGGAGATGCCCAAAGCCGCTTTTGATACCTGGGTACGTGACGCGGAACTGATCTCCTACGAAGACGGTGCATTTACGATTGGCGTAGGCAACGCTTATGCTCGTGACTGGCTTAAAGACCGTCTTAATGGCACAATCACCCGCCTGCTGACCGGCATCATGAATCGCACCGTCTCGATCCGCTTTACAGTATGGAGCCCCAAAAACATCGTCTCAGACCAGCGCGTCACCGACTCCCCTGTTGAGATCACCCCATCACCTCAACCAACTACGACGGTCAATGGGCGCTACAGTTTTTCAAATTTCGTGGTTGGATCCAGCAATCGATTAGCACACGCTGCATCCCTGGCAGTCGCGGAAAACCCGGCCTCAGCTTATAACCCGCTCTTCATTTATGGCGGCGTTGGCTTGGGGAAAACGCACTTACTACACGCCATTGGACGGCATTGTGAGAGCAGCGATCTAAACGTACTTTATGTATCATCGGAAGAATTCACCAACGACCTGATTAACGCTATCCGGTCGCACACTACCCCGGCTTTTCGTGAGAAATACCGGCGGACCGATGTACTATTAATTGATGATATCCAATTCATTGCCGGTAAAGAGTCAACCCAAGAAGAATTCTTCCATACCTTTAATACACTGCACGGACAAAACAAACAAATTGTGATGACATCCGACCGACCCCCGAAAGCGATGGTTACGTTGGAGGAACGCTTACGATCACGCTTTGAATGGGGATTAGCGGCCGATATTCAAGCTCCTGACTATGAAACTCGGGCGGCAATATTAAAGACCAAGGCTGATCGATCAGGATTTGATGTCCCAAATGAAGTTATCGAAATTATCGCTCGGAAATTTCAGTCCAATATACGGGAACTAGAAGGCGCGCTGACCCGCATTGTAGCCTATGCTGATTTACGCGGCATGACCCTGAATGAGGATTTGTTTGAGTCAGCCCTGGCAGATTTACTGCCCCGCAAACGCGAAATCGAACCCCAACATATCATTGATACGGTTGCAGATATTTACGGGGTCACAGTGGATCGCATCCTCGGGCGGGAACGCACCAACCAGGTTGCCCGACCCCGCCAGATCGCGATGTACCTGATGCGCGAGGAGACTGATTTCTCTCTGCCGCAAATCGGTCAGGCACTCGGTGGTCGAGATCACACCACAGTGATGTACGGTCACGGGAAAATTTCTGATCTGCTTGAGCGTGATGATGGACTGCGCCGGCAAGTGATCACGATCAAAGAGAAATTGTTCGCCTAATTTTTTCTCAATTTATAAAAAGAAAAAGCGCCTCTTCAAAATACAATGAGGCGCTTTTCATTTAATTTTCCAACAATCATTTACGTTTGGGTAAACGTATGGATCTGATCCAGCGCAGAGCGCGAGCCACCCAACCATGCCAGGGGTATTCGGTAACCTCGTTTTCCTTTTCAGGGTCTGGCCAGGGGTATAGACCTAACATTTTACGGGCGATGTAGCGTCCTCCCAGCGTCAACGACGACAATACCGGGGCGGCAAGGACCACTCCCACAAGACCCAATAAACTTGCACCTACAATGGTGGCAATTAATACTGCTGCAGGATGTACCCCGAGGGTTCTACCCAGCACGCGCGGCGTAATAATATTATCAAAGACCTGATCAACAGCAACAGCTAACCCAAAAACCAAAAGCGCGAACTGCCAGGGCTCTAATCCAAAATAGTTCGTTCCCTGGAATACGGCAACCAGTATGGTCACGATCCAGGTAATTAAAGGCCCAATATAAGGTAAGAACCTGGAGAATCCAGCCAGCAGCGCCAAACCCAAAACATAGCGCACCCCGAGTACTGCCAACAGCACGGTATACGCCAAAACAGTCAGCGTGAACAATAATACCTGACCGCGCAGGAAAGCGTTCCAAATACGTTCTAATTCACGAGATAAGCGGCGAATATCAGCATCAAATCCCCTTACTTCAATATCAACAAATTTCCCAGAAACCTGTTCCATATCGGCTAATAAAAAATAGGAAACTAAAATAATGAAAAATCCCCATCCAAACATGTTAAGCGTTTGGGACGCTACCGTTCGTAATAATCCCCCGGCCTGACCTATCAGCGGGCTCACAGCGCCAATGACCTCTTGAATAAGGGAATCCAAATCTACCGATGAGAGCAAGTTCGATAAATCTATCTGGTAAGTTCCCACATGATAGACCGTGGTGACAAGCTCTTTAACCAAAGAAGGCAAATCGTTAATAAAGCGATCTAAAAGATTGACTAAACTTTCAAGCTGCTGTATCAATGCCAATCCCGTTAGGGCAAAAGAAGTCACCAGAGTAACCACAAGAACCAAGAAAACGATATTAACAGACATGCGCCAGGTCAGGGTCGTTTTCCTGCACAGTGCCGCTATTAATGGGTGCAGCAAATAACTGGTGATAAAAGTTAAGATCAGCGGGGCAATAATGGTATGGAAGCGGATTAAAAACGCAGCCACAACGGCAACGATAGTGATGCCAACCACAAGTTTTACGTTGCCGCTCCAGAGTGGAGAGGGGTGAGAATTTTCAGTTTTCATGCGCTGGGGTTTTCTTCTGGTTCATCATCAGAATCACGACGAATTGCCCACCAACGAGAATCTGGGGGTGGTAATGGCTCTGTGCTTTCACTGGGGAAGGGATCGGTATCCGTGAGGTTAGCAAAGATATAACGTCCTAACACACGGGAGGAGGCAATCGTTGGGGCGGCCAGCAGGATGCCTAAGACGCCAGCAAAAGCTGCGCCAGCTACAATGCCCAAAATGATCACCAGAGGGGGCAAATGTACTTTGCGTCCGATGATCCTGGGAATCAGGTAGTTCAAATCAAACTGCTGATAGAACAAATGCAAGACAACGATAATGAGGGCAAAAACCCAATTTGGAACAGCCATCCAGGTTGACCCTGCGACCAGCGAGACGATGACAGCGACAACTAGCCAGATACCATGACCAATGCTGGGCAAGAACTCCAACAAACCAGCCAAGACACCCATAGCAAGGGCGAATGGCATGCCAAGAATTAAGCCTAACAAGGTAAATGACAGAGCAACCCCAGAACCCAGAATGAGCTGCCCTCGAAAAAAGTCACCCCAAATCCGCGTTATCTCAACCCGCAAACGCCGGAAATCATCCTGGTAAGCCGGGGGAGGAAGCTGAGCTACCCAGGTTTCTAAAGAAGCGCTGTCTTTAACCAGGTAGAAGGACACTACCAAAATGAAAATAACCCAAACTAACGATGTAATCACATCAACAGCAAACCCCAAGGTGTGTCCGAAAAGGGGCTGCAGCAATTCTTGAATAACCGCAATAGCTTGCTGAACAATCTCAGTGCTGTCGATTGTAAATCCAGCAATGGAATACTGCTGTCCTAAAACGGTTTCCCCCTGCTGAAGGAACTGCTGAATATCTAGGTTAATGCCCGCGATTTGTTTTGCCAGGGGCGGAATAAATACGGCCGGAATGGCGATCAATAATGCAACCAGCACAATATAGATTACAGTAACAAAAATCAAACGCGGCCAGGAAAAACGCTGATCAAGTTTATTTACCACTGGGTTAATTGCGTAAGCCAGAATCCCTGCCAAAATTATCGGTGGAATAACTTCACTAAAACGAGAGAGCAAATAAATGAATAACCCGAGCAACAGCAAACTTACGGTTAGTTTTGTACGTGGAAGCCAGGGTCGGCGCGATTCAATCATATTTATATATCCTAAATATTTTTATGTTTGGAAGTGTATTCTAATGCGGCATGTTTATTATTCATGGTTATGTTTTAACAGTATCCTATTGATGGGCTAGACAGCTAACTATTTCTGCCAACAGAATAATAAAAGACTACGGTTGTTGTAAAACAAAAAGCACTCGGCGCAAGCGGCATACCTTGAACTACGAATAGTTTTACCCCCGGTAGCAAACCCCATATTTTTTTATGCTTATTGATTATCCTCCGCCGCTTTTTAAGTGTGCCTGAACAACAATACGTTGATCATCAATCAAATATGGGTAACATGAAATCAGGGTTACGGTAGACTGTTGGGTGGCGCCAAGAAATTCAACCTGGGTTGGTTCTACAATTTCGGAAAGAAAAACAACAAAAGTATAGACACGCTGTTGGGTATGCAGAACAATTTCATCCCCAGCTTCAAGTTTGTCCAGGTGGCGGAAGATCTCGCCGAAAATATCATTATGAGCAGAGAGCACAATATTGCCATTACCACCAGGATCTGCCGAACCAAGGTGCTGTCCAACCCCTTTTTTCAGCTGCTCCCAGCCATCGCCTTGGACTACCGAAGCATCGACATGTATGGCTGGAATTTGAATACGACGCGCCTGGCTAGGACCCTGGGTAGGAACCGGGATATTGGCCATAGACTGCACCAGGGGTTGTAAATGCTCAGGGATTTCCGCTGTGTTTGGGCGTGCAGCGGAACCATCTAAAGGAGGGGTGTGGCCTGAAGGAAGTACTACAGCCTGGATCAGTGGGGTAGGCGTTAGCGTTGGCAGCTCTAAAACTTGAGCTACTTCCTGATTCAATTCTTGAATAATTTCTAGACCATTGAACAAAACAAATAACAGACCTAAGACAGCCATAATTTCAATGGCTAATAAGAAAATATCTAAAGATTTTCGTTTACGAGATGGCTCGCCATAACCGTCAAGATCAGGATCCAGCAAAGGTTTGGCATGAAAATCATTAAGGGAGGGGGGCTCTAAATCAGCGGACAACTTGACTGTGCGGCCTGTTTTTCGAAAACGTTCGATGCGTTCCTGACGAACACCGCGTTGTTTCTCCACCAGCAATCGGCGAAGTTCTTCTACGGATAAATCTTGGGGGGATTTTTTTCTGGCCACGGCACGATTATACCAGGAACCAAAAATAGGATGATTGTCAGGGTTTTCTGTGACGGTTGGAAATAGAACCCTTGATATACTCAAAATATTCAATCAACGATGCTGTAATATTCGATATTTAACACTTGAAGGAGCTATCATTATGCCTCTTTTCTCTCCCCCACGATACCAAGCCCCGTTTATGCCCATGCGCAGAGACGATATCACACCCTTTATGAAAGTGTTTACAGCCGCCGAGGGATTAATAAAAGGTGTGCTATTTGGATGCCGCATGTGTGGGAACTGCATCTTACAGGAAACTGCTTTCGTCTGCACGATGACTTGCCCAAAGGGATTACGTAATGGGTTGTGCGGCGGTGCCAGTGCTGACCACTGCGAGGTTGATCCATCACGACCGTGTACCGGTTACGTTATATATGATCGCGCTGAGCGCATGGGACGTTTAGATACCCTACTCGAAATAAATGCCCCGCTCGATGGTGAGCGCGTAGGGCGTGAAACCTGGTTGGATATGGTTCAATTGTGGCGCGATCGAGAAGACAGCCCCAAAGCGAAAGATTACTTCGTCAATCGCGAAAAATTTGACCAAAACTGGAAAGACTTTTTCTATGATCTTCGCCAGCCAGATTGGTGGGAAGGCGACAGCGAGTATCATCCCCCCGCTTATGAAAAACCTGTTTCGCTCCTTGAAGCTAATTTAAAGACCGGGGAATTCACCTGCACAGGTGAAATTGCCCCACCATTAAGCGTTTCTGGACAAATCATTAATAAAAAGGCTGGTTGGTTAAATGGCTATGTAGTTGCTGCGAATTTCACCGACAATGCATCAGCATCTGCACGTATGAGCAGCATTGCTTCCAGTAAACTTTGTCTGGACTCTGATGCGGCCCTGGAACCAGTAATGCAGCTGCAAGCTCGAGATCGTACTCGCGTGGTACTTGAATCGGATGCTATTGGAGCCGCGGGACTGGGGATTAAAAATATCCTTTGCCTGTCCGGGGATCATCACCGCTTTGGACCCAAACCCGTCGCCAAGCCAGATCAGTTCGACATGGATGCAATTCAACTGATTTGGATGATGCGGAGAATGCGCGATGATGGCAAATACCTTGATGGACGCAATATCAAACACCGTCCAAAATGGTTCTTGGGGGCGGCATCTTCTCCATTTGGTGCGCCGCCTAAATATGAAGCTTTGCGGGTACACAAGAAGGTTAATGCCGGGGCGCAGTTCATTCAAACCCAACCGATCTTCGATTACAATCGCTTCCTTGATTGGCTAGAGGCGCTTGATAAACGAGATCTGCTGGACAAAGTGTATATCTTAGCCGGGATGATCCCGCTGAAAAGCGCCCGGGCTGCTCACTTTATGCTGGACGTACCTGGAGTGGCAATTCCACCTGAGATTGTAGCCCGTATGGACGCTGCTGGTGATGATAAAGAAGCCCAAGCCGAAGCGGGGGTTGCCATCGCTTTGGAGATGATCGAGAAACTAAAAAACACCCCGGGGATCAACGGCATCCACTTTATGGCTGTACACTGGGAAGCGATCATTCCCCGATTGATGGATGAGAGCAATTTGCCTAAACCGAGCATCACTGCCCTAGAGCCGGAATTGGTTCCGGCATAGATAAACAGGTAAAATGAAACTAGCTTATAAAAACAGTCACTCAGCGAGTGGCTGTTTTTGTTTGATATATATAGAAAGATATTTTGAGCTGTTAATACTGCATAAGAAATCTGGTAACTGCTGTGATGATTCCTGAATCGGTTCGCAAACCGTTCATCGTTCAGACCCTTGAATAATGTAATTACCAAAAGAGGGAAATACCAGGATGCGAAACCATGATATATTTTGTGCGTGTGAAATCAGGAACAAAATTCCCGGGATGATAATTGCAGGCAGATGATAATATGAATTTCTCGAAATTAAAATCCGTTTTTATCAAGAAAAAATATTTAACCAGACCCCGGTTAAGCCTTGGAACACGCCTCACCCTGAGCATAGGTTTGATCATCACCGTGACCAGTTTTATCCTTTTTGTTGGGATTTACCGGTTGGAAGAACAGGGGGCCACCCAACAAATAAATACCCAAGCCCAAGCATTATTGACCGAAATGACAGTACTGCGTGAGTGGGTTGCACACTACGGGGGTGTCTGGACAACCACCCCAGGTGATTATTATTTGGATAACGAGGCTGGATTTTTTAGGAAATCCCCCGCAATGGTTACTAAAGAACTTTCCAATTTGTCGAACGACAAAGGTTATTACCGTTTTCATATTACCAGTTTGGCTTTAACAAATTTGGAAAATGCCCCGGATGACTTTGAACACAGTGCCCTAATTAAATTTGAAGAAAGCCCAGTCCCAATCACATCCATTGATCGCAGCGGGGATGAACCCGTCTATCGCATGATGATTCCCCTGATGGTCAAGGAAAGTTGCCTCGCATGCCATGATGATCAAGGGTATCAGGCAGGGGATGTCCGGGGCGGATTGAGTGTTTTGGTACCGATAAGTGAAATGGAGCTTTCACTGGCTAACAGCCGCCGGGCTTTGATTCTTGCTGCGTTTAGTATTGTCAGCCTGGTAATGATCACCCTTTATTTTATGGTCCGGCGCATGGTAATCGCCCCGGTTGGTCAACTCAAGATGGTTGCTACAGCCGTCAGCGACGGAAATTATGATGCGCAGTGCACTTTAAACACGGGTGATGAGCTGGAAATATTTGGTCAGACATTGAACCAGATGATCAGCAATTTAAAAATATCACGTAATTCTCTGAAGGACCGCATTACACAACGAACGCAGGAATTAGATACCATCTCCGAAGTGGCATTGACCATTAGTCGATCTGGTAATCTAGAGGATATCCTTGCCGAAGCCTTGGAGAAAGTGATCAGCGCTGCTGGGGCCGCAGGAGGTATGATTCAACTTTTCGAGGATGGCAATACCTGGTTGGCGGCTCATGCCGGAATGTCACCTAAGCTTATTGATTGCCTTGACCGTATTCAACAAAATGAAGGCTTTCAAAATATAATTCAACTAAAACGAGAACCGATACAGGTCAGAGATATTGATCAAGCTGTATGCCAAAAGATTTTTCCTAAACAACTCTGCCAGGAAGGGGAGCATTGCCCGGTAATTGCCGAAGGGTATTCTCAGTTAGCATCCGTATTGCTAAATTCTCGAAGCCGTACACTGGGAATTCTTACTTTGTTTAGCGCTGAACCTACCAACTTCTCACCTGACACCATGCAGTTATTGGAATGCATTGGCCATCAATTGGGTGTGGCTGTTGAAAATGACAGGTTTCACCGGCGGACCGAGCAAATGGCAATACTGGAAGAGCGAACTCGCATTTCTCGTGAGCTGCATGACAGCCTGGCACAAACCCTTGGTTGGCTAAGCATCAAAACGGAAATTCTTGAAGAAGATTTGCTGCTCGGTGAAATTGATAAAAGCTCTGCAGATATGAAAGCCATTCGACGAGTTGTAAGAGATGCTTGTTATGATGTACGAGAATCGATTGATGGTTTGCGCACCCGCCCCACAGGAGATCTTACGGTAACAGCAGCAGCCTGGATCACCGAATTCCGCCAGCGCAGCGGGTTGATAACAGATTTTCGTGCGATGGATGGAGATGTATATCTTTCACCTGTTGTTGAAACTGAACTGCTGCGTATTCTTCAAGAAGCCTTAACCAATGTCCGTAAACATGCCCAGGCAAAACGTGTGCGCATTGATTTGCAAATCAGAGGAAGTTTTGCAGAATTAATGATCGAAGATGATGGCTGTGGCTTTGAATATACAGCCGATCAAGATGCCGGACATTTTGGACTGCGTATTATGCGAGAACGAGCAGAGAGATTGGGAGGCAGTTTTCAAATCGAAACAGAGCCAGATAAGGGCACCAATATCACCGTCCTATTACCACTTCATCCACTATCCGAAATGAAAAAAGTTTTTTAATGTTTTATTTGGAGCCATAAGATATGGAAAAAAAATCACAACCCATTAAGATCATGCTTGTTGACGATCATTTGCTTTTTCGAGAGGGTGTTGCCAGTCTTCTAAAAAGAGATTCCCGCTTTGAAATCTTGAGCGAAGCCAACGATGGTGCTTCTGCTTTGGAGAATATCAAAGAAGCTGTTCCTGATATTGTGCTGATGGACGTAAAGATGCCCGGCATGGGTGGTATAGAAGCCACTCGCAGAATGCTGGAGGCTTATCCAGAACTTAAGGTGATTATGATCACTGCTTCTGAAAAAGAAGATGATCTTTTTGAAGCGGTAAAAGCAGGTGCCCAAGGATATATTTTAAAAACAGTCACCGATTCTAAATATATGCGTGATGCGATTTTTCGTGTCGCTGCTGGAGATGCCATTATTCCTCCTGCTATGGTACCGCGTTTGCTGAGTGAATTTTCAGCCCTCGCCCAAAACCCACCCGAGACCGAAGAACGAAATCCACCCATTCAACCAGAAAATACCAAAGAGTTCGATGATCACATTGATACCAAGCTTGGATCAGAACAAAACAAGGTGGAACGCTTGACTCCACGGGAGTATCAAGTATTAGAACTTGTAGCTCAAGGCCTAACCAACAAAGGGATTGCTGGCGAACTGGCCATTTCTGAGAATACAGTACGATCACATCTGCGGTTTATCCTGGATAAGCTCCATATGAACAATCGGGTACAAGCTGCTTTATGGCTCAGGGATATAAAATCGACCTCGTCTGAGTAGACTAGTCCAGGTGTGCGGCAAAGAGAGCGTTTTTTGGGAAACGCTCTCTTTTATTTTAAAAAACCATCCTTATTTGCGGTTGATTTCACAAGCAAAATTATGTATAAATATTAATAGCACATTAATATCCTTATTTATTCTTGGGATGGCATCAGCGTATCTTTTCCGAATTCGGGGGACCTGATCTATCGGAGTTCACATGATGGTGCGAGTAAGCCTAGAAAAGGATTTTTTCAAAGTTTATGCGCATAAAAATAAGAGGTGAAAATGAAAAAAAGCAGAAAAGCGTTCTCTTGGCTCAGCATCATCGGAGTCTTACTCTTTGTCATCGTCATTTCTTGGATGACGATTGAAACCGGTATTGAGATATCATCTCATGCTGATTTCTGCGGAGTATGTCACGCGATGGAACCGATGGTTAAGTCTTATCATGACTCAACACACGGCGGAAATAACCAGCGCGGTGTGATGGCAGCCTGTACAGATTGCCATGTTTCTCATGAAAACGTCTTTACCCATTTTGTTGGAAAAGCCAAATCAGGCACCCACGATGCCTGGGTCACAATGACAAGAAATGAGGCTACCCTGGACTGGCAAGAACTGCGCGAGCGTCGTGAAGAATATGTCTACGATTCTGGCTGTCTTACCTGCCACCGTAATCTCGAGGCCGCAACATCAGATAAAAGTTTCCACGACAACTACTTTAACGAAGTCACCGACACGGAATGCGTTACTTGTCATGAGGCCGTTGGACACTCAAATCTCAATAAATATTTACTTGAAACCAAGTATAAATATCAATTTGAAAAGTAAATTTTCATTTATCGAGACAAGCTATCTAAAGAGGTAAATAATGAAAAATACAAAACCGTACTTAGTTATCCTTGCTGCAATGCTCCTCAGCCTGGCGCTCATCTCATGTGGAGGCCAACCTGCCGCTGCACCATCCGAAGGTGAGAGCGGAGAATACCACGTTCAGGATTTGACAGACGAGGCGCGTGACTGTATTGAATGTCATGCAACAGAAACAGTGGGTATTGTTGCCGATTGGGACAGCAGCCTGCATGCTGAGGAGGCTGTTAGCTGCATCGACTGCCACAAAGTGGATGCTGACTCGCCGATGGCGCTGAAAGATGTCGAAGGCCACGAAGACCTGACAAGCGCTGTATCGATGCTGGTGCCGCCCGCAGTATGCGGCGAATGCCATGAAGGTCCCGTTGAGCAGTTCCACGCCAGCGGACACGAGCGCGCCGGCGTGCAGTATGAAGGCAAAGATGCCATGCAGACTTTGATTCATACACACGAGGGGCGAGGAAATCCTGAGCTCAGCGGCGCATCTGATGAAACGGGCTGTCAGCAGTGTCACGGTGTCACCTTTGTCGTCGATGATACCGGGCATCCAACAGCAGAAACTTATCCATCCGCTGGTATTGGTAATGTCTATCCTACCGGGGAAATTGGCAATTGCAGCGTCTGCCACAGCCGGCACTCCTTCGAGATGGCTGAAGCTCGCAAGCCAGAAGCCTGCGGCGGCTGCCACCTTGGCCCTGACCATCCTGATATTGAGATTTATGAGAATACAAAACATGGTCAGATCTTTATGGCTGAGGGTGAAGAATGGAATTGGGACAACCCCACTGGCGAATGGGAACCTGGTGATTACCGCGCACCCACCTGTGCCACGTGCCATATGAGTGGTATCGGCGACCTGGAAACCACGCATAATGTCACCCAGCGCTTGTACTGGAATCTCTGGGCAAAGACATCCAAAGTGCGTACTGAAGATGATGTCATGGCCATGTTCTATGGTGATGGCGTAGCTGGACGCGCTGAAATGGAAATGGTATGTGGTGAGTGTCACGTTACAACCCTCATCAAAAACTACTTTGCCAGCGGCGACAAAGCGGTCAACCTCTATGTTGAGGAATATTGGACACCTGTGGAAGCCATGCGTGTTGAACTGGCCGAAGCTGGATTGCTGAAAGAGAATCCCTGGAAAGATGAATTCTTGATCCTGCACTACTATATCTGGCATCATGATGGCCGCCGGGCCCGCCAGGGTGCAATGATGGGATCGCCTGACTGGGCTCATTGGCACGGTTTCTTCATGCTGCAGCAGAAACTCAACCGAGCTGAAGATATTTACAACCTGCGCATGGAAACAGGTGTGATCGAAGAAATAGGATATGCATCTTCACCTGGAGAATAAATAAAGGTAGCAATAAAAAAACCCCCGTCAAATTTGGCGGGGGTTTTTTTCGTTAAAAATATATACTAATCTTTAGAGGGTAGCTGCGCCCACTCCAATAAACGATTTCCATCTGCTATTTCAATTTTCTGTCTAGAAACCTGGATCGCGCCGCTACGTTCCAGTTCCTTTAAGGACCGCCCTACAACCTCTCGGACCGTGCCCAAGCGAGCGGCTATATCATCGTGGGTCAATCGCTGCTCGATACCAGTGAGCAGTCTTTCATGATCCAGAGTATTAATCAAACGAGCCAAACGATTTGTTACCTGGTAAAAAGATAATTCCTCAACCATGCCGACAAGCATACGCAAATTTTGGGACAAATTTAAAATAATCGTCCGGGCAACTTCAGGATGATCTTGAATGCTGCGGCGAATGGCTTCTGCATCCACATTCCAAATTTCACTCTGCTCCAGTGCGGCGACACTGACCGGATTCAAGCCGCCATCAAAAGCCGGCACTTCGTTATATGAATCACCTTCAAAGAACACTTTGATGACCAGTTCTCTTCCTAGAGGCGATAGCTTGAAAAGTTTAACACTGCCCTGGCGCATTATACGAAGACCGTCGCAAGGTTCCCCTTCCCATAAAACCATCTCACCACGCTCAAACTGAAATAAGCTAACATCATCTACCAATGCGATCAAAATATCTTCACTGATATCTTTAAAATATCTGCTTTTTCGCAAGGCAGCCAGTTTTTCTGCTGCTGGGGGGTCAAGTCTCTTCATACAATCATCTGCACTTTACAATTAGGTGTCAACACGAGATGTATTATGCCACATCTAGGATTAAAATGAGATATCCGGTTGCATTAATTCGACCTCCAACATATAATTCTGTCGGCAATAATGAAGGTATATTCGTCGTCGCCATTGCCTAAAAGGCACACTATGGCCTCCACTACTTTAATGCTGTAGTGGGCGCTTTTTTTTGGCTTTTCACCAAGCCAAATAACTGCCAATCATCAATTTTTATTGGAGACAGCTTTATGTCCAAACGAACTCGAAATTTATTGTTTATTATTCCTCTGGCTATTATTGCAGCCTTTATTGCTGTACCTACCGCCCCCATCAATATCGCGGGGAAGACAATCACTACCCATCTTGGGTTGGATTTGGTCGGCGGGGTACAAGCATTAATGGAAGCAGACCTGCCAGAAGATGCCGCTGTTGACACCGACTCGATGAACGTCGCTCGTACCATTATTGAAAATCGTGCCAATGGATTGCTTGGTGTCGGTGAGGCGATTGTCCAGCTGGCCGGTGACCGGCGCATCGTTATCGAACTTCCTGGTGAAACCGATCCAGAAGCTGCCCTATCTGTGCTCGGAGAAACGGGTCAGCTCGAATTTGTGGATATGAGTCACCTACCAGGAGATCAAATTACTGCTCTTTACGGTACCAGAATCGTAACCGATTTTCCTGCGCCCCCTGAAGTTGAGCCTGGCACCCCGATCTACCATACCGTTATGGTTGGCAGTTCGCTGAAAACCGTCAATGCACAGCAGGATAGTTTTGGGCAATATGGAGTCGGATTTGAATTGGACAGCGAGGGTACAACTATTTTCCGCGAATATACCCAGGCCAATACAGGCGGATACCTGGCTATTGTGCTTGATAAAACAATTCTCTCCATCCCACGGGTTGACACACCGATCACATCCGGACAGGGTGTTATCAGCGGCAGTTTTACGCCTGAGGCTGCCAATGAGTTAGCCATTCAGCTGCGCTCTGGTTCGCTGCCCATCCCGCTAAAAATTGCCGAAAGCCGCACAATTGGCCCTTCCCTGGGTCAAGATTCGCTGCAAAAAAGTTTTGTAGCCGGTTTGATCGGATTAGGCATGATCGCAATCTTCATGTTAGGCTACTATCGATTACCAGGCATGATTGCTAATATAGCCCTGCTGGTTTATATCGCGATCACTTTTGCACTCTTCAAACTGATTCCCGTAACTTTGACCCTCCCGGGTATAGCCGGCTTTGTGCTCAGTATTGGCGTGGCAGTAGATGCCAATATTCTGATCTTTGAGCGCATGAAAGAAGAGCTTCGAGCAGGGCGGATGTTAAACAGAGCCATTGATCTGGGTTGGGATCGAGCCTGGCCATCCATTCGGGACTCAAATTTTGCAACTTTAATAACCTGCGGAATCTTATTCTGGTTCGGCAGCGCCTTTGGTGCCAGTGTTGTGAAAGGGTTTGCGGTAACGTTAGCTTTGGGTATCGGGGTAAGTTTATTCACAGCCATTGTAGTAACCCGTTCGTTTCTCCACTTGGCATTAGACAATATTCGGCTTAAAAATCACGGCCGTTGGTTTGGACTGTAAAGGAAAAAGCACGCTATGGATATTATCGGAAAACGCTACCTATATTTTCTTATCTCTCTGATCTTAATTATTCCAGGCACAATCGCCCTCATCATTTGGGGATTGCCGCTTGCTGTAGATTTTACCGGCGGAAGTCTGGTTGAACTGCAGTTCGAAACACAGCCACTGCCTTCCCTGGAAGAAGTGCGCACCCTTTATGATGAGTTTGGCTATCCAGATTCGGAGCCCCGCTCCTCGGGATCGAGCGAGTTAATTATTCGCACCAAGCACATGGATAATGCGGTCAATAACCAAATCATCGCTGAAATGGAAAACCGCTTCGACAACAATATCACGATGCTGCGATTTGACAGCGTAGGACCCACAGTCGGGCAAGAAGTCACAAAACGTGCCGTCGATGCGGTGGTATTGGCTTCTCTGGCAATTATGGCCTATATTTGGTACGCTTTCCGCGGCGTAAAAAATGCCTATCGCTATGGGGTTAGTGCTATTTTAGCCATGCTGCATGATGTGGCTTTAGTTTTCGGGGTCCAGGCAATATTAAGTCATTATTTGGGTTGGGAAGTAGATGCTCTCTTTTTAACTGCACTGCTCACGGTGATCAGTTTCTCGGTACACGACAGCATTGTGGTATTTGACCGCATCCGTGAAAACATGGGCCGTCACCGCCGCAAGCCTTATGAAGAAATTGTTAACAGCTCTATCGTGCAAACATTGGCACGCTCGATCAACACCCAGCTGACCGTTTTCCTTGCATTACTCGCCCTGGCCATCTTTGGCGGCAGCACTATCCGCCATTTTGTGATCATCCTGATCATTGGTGTGCTCAGCGGAACCTACTCATCGATTTTCAATGCCGCACCGATCCTGGTTGTTTGGGAAAACCAAGAATGGCAGACATGGTTTCGTCGGAAATGATCTTTAATTAAGAACCCATTGTTATTCAAACAAGCCACTCATTTAGGTGGCTTGTTTTTAATATGATGGATTGTCACAAATCTGAGATGGTCAATTTTCAATCCCATGATAAAGAATTTATGGGATTGAAAATTAGATAATATCTGATAAGATTGACGTTCTATCTAATTATTAATAGCGGGAGGGTACGCTATGTTCAAATTGTTCAAATCCAAACAAAATAATTTCATCCGGTTGATCGAAGAGCAGGCTGAGTTAACGCTAAAAGGGGTCAATCAACTGAAAAAGTATATGAAAACCCACGACCCGGAACTCGCTAAGCAGCTCACCGCAACGGAAAAAGAAGCTGACGAAGTACGCCGCATCTTGATTGATGAGCTAAACCGCACCTTCGTTACACCCATTGACCGCGAAGATATTTTTGCCCTTTCACGGGCGATCGATGATGTTGTGGATTATGCTTACAGCACCATCTCGGAGATGGATGTCCTCGACGTGACACCAACCACCTTTATGACTCGCATGGCTTCCCTCTTACGGGATGCCGCCCATGAGATCCATCTGGCAATACAGCGTCTGGAGGAACATCCTGGGGTGGCTGCTGAACATGCGCAGCGTGCCAAGGCGCTTGAGAACCGCGTGGAAGGTGTTTATCGCGAAGCGATTGCTGATTTGTTCAGCGGACCTGAGGATGTTCACCATATCTTCGAAATGCTCAAAATGCGTGAAGTGTACCGCCATCTGAGCAATGCGGCCGACCGCGGCGATGCAGCCGCGAATCTGATCGCCGATATCGTCGTCAAGACAACTTAATCAGGAGCTGCCCACATGTCTACTGTCCTGATCGTGATGATCGCATTAGCGATTATCTTTGATTTCCTAAACGGCATTCATGATTCCAGCAATATTGTCGCTACTATGATCTCGTCGCGGGCATTCAGCCCGCGCGTGGCGTTAGGGGTAACTGCCATCGCTCATTTTGTTGCACCCTTTATTTTTGGTGTTGCAGTTGCCACAACCATTGGCCACGAAGTCGTTGCCGCGGAATCCATTACCCTCAACATTCTGATTGCTGCGCTGGCCAGCGCTATTATCTGGAACTTACTAACTTGGTTCTTAGGCATTCCCAGCAGTTCCTCCCATGCTTTGATTGGCGGCATGATCGGTGCTGTTGGCGCCGGCGTAGGCTTTAATGCCATCGAGCTTGGCGGTTTGGAAAAGATTTTAATTGCGCTCTTTATTTCCCCCATCCTTGGTTTGGTCTTAGGTTATTATTTTACCAAGCTGGTTTATTTCCTGGCACGCGGCGCGACTCCAAAAATCAATTGGCTTTTCAAACGCTTTCAAATTGTTACCGCGATAGCATTAGCTCTCAGTCATGGCACCAATGATGCTCAGAAAACAATGGGCATCATCACCCTTGGCCTGGTTACAGGAGGCGTCCTGCCCAGTTTTCAAGTACCCTTATGGGTAATTACCGCCAGTGCAGCCGCGATTGCTTTAGGCACGGCTCTTGGTGGATGGAAGCTGATCAAAACCTTGGGATCCAAATTCTATAAAATTCGCCCCGTGCACGGGTTCAGTGCTCAAATGACATCCGCTTTTGTTATTCTTGGCGCTTCAATAGTCGGCGGTCCGGTCAGCACAACGCAGGTAGTCAGTTCATCCATCATGGGTGTAGGTTCTGCGGAAAGGGTAAGCAAAGTGCGCTGGGGAGTGGCAAAAGAAATTATCATCGCATGGATCGTGACCATCCCAGCGACAATGGCAATGGCGGCAGGTTTGACTTACCTGTGTGATTTGGTTTTCTGCTAAATTCGGCAGAAAATTCCAGAATTAGTTTCTATTTTAGACATCAGGGGAATCCAGGAAAGATAAATTTGCTGGTCAAGAATGCTTATGCACGAAAACCTTCCTCCCCGAATTCTGATATGTGAACCGCTCCACGATGCAGGTCTCACCATGCTGCGCAAATTTGCTGATGTGGAGGTCTTCGATGGTTTGAACGAAGATCAGTTGAATCAAATTTTGCCTCAGTATGACGGGGTAATTGTCCGGGAAAAAACCAAGGTTAGTTCTGATTTATTGGAACATGCTTTCCGATTGAAAATAATCGGTCGAGCTATGCCTGGATTAGAAAATATTGATGTCGCCACAGCGAAAGATAAAGGCATCGAAGTAGTCAATGCCCCGACAGCGAATACCCTGGCTATTGCGGAGCATACATTGGGCCTGCTCCTTGCTATGGCTCGCCGCATCTTGTGGGCGGAAACCAGCCTGCGTCAGGGGACCGGCGACCGGCAGCATCTCTCTGGAATGGGTCTGGCGGGCAAAACTTTGGGCATTGTGGGTTTTGGACCGGTGGGGCGAGAAATTGCCGTGCGTGGTCAAGCTTTCGGCATGAAAATCATCGTTAATCAGCCACAGTTGACCCCCGAATTGGCATTAGAGGCCAATGTCAAAACAGTTGATCTGAATTATTTACTCGAAGAATCCGATTTTGTAACCCTGCATATTCCATCGACACTCGAGACTGCCCATATTATTGGTGCAGAGCAGTTGGCGCGCATGAAACCAACCGCTTATCTGATCAACACCACACATGGTAACCTAGTTGATGAATTTGCTCTCGTGAAAGCCCTGGATCTGTTTCAAATTGCCGGCGCAGCGCTGGATGTTCTAACCGGCGATGAAACACCAGATCATCCATTGGTTCAGCATCCCAGGGTGATCGTCACGCCAAGTATCGCCAGTTACACTGAGGATGCGGCTCGTGAAGCGGCCATTACTGTTGCTGAAAAATTTACAGATTTTTTCTCATCACAAGAAGTAGAACCGATTCTGCCGCTGCTGATTGTGCCTACAGAAAAGGTATTCCCCCACGAACTTTTCGATCAAAAACGCGTTGCACGCCTGGCACAGCGTATCCAGTCTGCGGGATCACTAAAAAACCCGCCATTGGTGATGGAAACCGAGCGCGGTTATATGGTTTTGGACGGCGCTACCCGTTCAGCAGCTATGCGCCAAATGGGGCTGCCGCATATGCTGGTCCAAGTTTTCAAGGCAGATACCGAGGGGCTGCAGTTAAAAACCTGGCACCATGTTATCCGAGAAATTGGTAAATCCGAGCTGATGGAGCTTATCAAGAGCATACCTGATCTCGAGTTTGCCCGCGGTCATGTTGAAACGGTTTCACAAGAACAATTTGATTTGGGCAGCTTATGTTATTTCCATTGGGTTGATGGCAGTATTTTACTCATTCAAGCCAAATCAGGTACCAACCGTCTCGATGCACTCAACCAACTTACATCAGCCTATATTGATGCCAGCAACACATCGCGAACCTTGAACAAGGACATCATCCAGCTCCAGCACGAATATCCGGATATGACAGCCTTGGTAATTTTCCCTATTTATTCCGTGAAACAAGTTATTCAAATCGCGCAAGCCGGACGTAGGCTGCCTGCCGGAATCACTCGCTTCATTGCTCCCGGCAGAATTTTACGGGTGAATTTTGATATGGAAATACTACGCGATACCAAAACCTTGCGGGAGAAGAACCGTTGGCTGCACGAGCAATTATTAGAGAAACAACAAAACGGCCAAATTCGCTATTATGCTGAACCGCTGTATTTATTGGATGAATAAGCGTTTGCCAGAACCCCTTTTGGGAATTCAACAAAAGATTCGTTACTTAAACCTAAATTAATCATGGTGCCGCTGTACACATCACTGGCTGTTTTTGCAGGTATCTTCACGCAGAGCCTGACCGGTTTCGGTCTGGCTCTTGTCATGATGCCAATCCTGGTCTCATTATTGGGCATCCAGGTTGCGGCCCCTTTGGTCGCGCTGATTGCCGCGATAGCTGAAATCAGCCTGCTGATCCAATATCGGGAAAGTCTGAATATCAAAGCTGTTTGGCGGCTGTCGGCCGCTTCCCTTTTTACCATCCCAGTGGGCGTATTTGCAGTGCGCTGGCTCGACGAAAAAATCACGACAACATTGCTTGGTATTCTGTTGATCAGCTATGCAATTTATGCTTTAAGCAACCTTGTTTTACCCACCCTCAGTCGTTCCATCTGGGCTTATGGCTTTGGGTTAGGAGCAGGATTTCTCAGCGGTGCCTATAATACGCCTGGGCCGCCTGTTATCATCTACGGAAACTGCCGGCGGTGGGGTCCTGCTGAATTCAAGGGCAACTTACAAGGTTTCTTTTTACTTAACAGCACTATGGTTCTTATCAGCCATCTCTGGCATGGCAATTTGAGCAGCGATGTCTGGCGTTCGTTTTTATACGCGCTGCCAGCTATTGTCTTGGGGATATGGTTGGGAGTTCGTTTAGACCCTTATATTAACCCGGAAATATTTCGTAAACTTGTACTGGTGGTGCTATTGATCTTGGGCCTGCAGCTTGCTCTCTAACCAGTTTTTCAGCATTTTCAACTGTAATTACCTGCTTTATTTGACTTCCCAGATGTATTATTCTATACTCAACCCATGAGCCGCAATATTGCCATAGCCAACCAAAAAGGTGGCGTCGGGAAAACGACCACAACCGTCAACCTGGCTGCTGGATTAGCAAAATTTGGCAACCGTGTTGCCATAATCGATCTAGACTCACAAGGGGCACTGACCATCAGCATGGGCTTTGATCCCTATACCATAAAGCCATCAACCTATGATTTGCTGCTGAACCCGAAAACAACTCTTCATGAAGTGCTGCAGTATTCAACATTAAATCTGCAAATTGCACCTGCCAATGCAGAGCTGAGCTCCGCAGAGTACCGGCTTTATAAAGAGAAAAACCGCATCAACCGCCTGCGTACAGCCCTTGAAATTGGAGATGGTTTTTTCGATTTCATTTTAATTGACACTCCACCCAGTATGGGGATAGTCACCGTAAACGCGCTCGTTGCAGCAACCGAGCTGCTGATTCCAGTTTCCGCTGACTATCTATCAATGCGAGGAATACGCTCACTGCTGAATATGGTTTGGTTAATCCGCAAGCAGATCAGCCCTCAATTTAAACTCCTTGGGGTGCTGCCCACAATGGTGCATGATAACGCCCCTGGGGCAAATGCTGCCATCAAGGAAATGAGGTCCGTTTTCAAAAACAAGGTTTTTAAAACCATGATTCCCTATGACGATATCGCTGCTACTGCGCCAGCAAGGCGAAAAACGATACTCGACACCGCTCCTGAAAGCAATATCGCGCAAGCCTATATGCAGCTTGCGAAAGAGGTCAGCAATGCCAAAGCATGATTCCCAGAAACCCCCAGGTGATAAAGGTAAACAGGCAAAAAAAAATCGTTGGAAATTTTTTAGGCGTCTAAAATTTCCATCCAAGGGTAAACCGCCCTCTACAAAAGAGGATAACGACGCTCCTGTTATTGTGCTGCCGCCCAATACCGGCACTCCCCGAAAACCGCGTCCCGCTGCCCCTCCAAAGGGGAGCGCTGATGAAGGGATGGGTACCCACCGAGAAAAGAATCCAGAGGAAGGTGATTCTCAAATCGAAGATGGTGGCATGACAGCATATTAAATCGATTTGGAAAAAACATCTCCAAATGACTTAAAAACCATTATTCGAAACCTACCTTAACAGCAAAGGGCGCAGTATAAAAACCTGCGCCCTTTGTTGTTTCATTGTGAAAAAGTTTATTGACGAGGTGGACGACCCCAAATCAGACCTTCCCAGAAACGTACCCAACGCAGCAGTATTGAACGCAGTCGGGCATAGAAACGATACAGGCCAGGTAACCGATACGGCCAAACTTTGAGACGCTCTTCAACTTCGGGGAGCGGACCCGTCCACTGGACGGCTAAAGCACCCCATGTCAATCCAGCACCAAACCCTACAAAGACAATTTGATCACCCGGTTTCAGCTTGCCATCCTGGACCGCGTCCACGGTTGCCAGGGGGACCGAAGCGGTCGATGTGTTTCCATAACGATCCAAATTGATCACAAACTGCTCGATCGGTAATTTAAGACGACGGGCAGCGGTTTCAATAATGCGCCGGTTTGCCTGGTGCGGGATAACCCAATCAACTTCTTCAAGGGATAAACCAGCTTTTGCAACCACGTCCTTGGTGGCACTGGCCATCACGCGGGTCGCAAACCGAAATACCTCATTTCCTTTCATGAATAAGAAATGCTTGCCCTGCTGAACGGTCAGCTCGCTGGCCGGCAGCTTGGAGCCTCCAGCCGGGAGACCCAATAAATCAGCGCCAGAACCATCTGAGCGCATCACAGATGACAGCACCCCACCCGGTTCTTCGCTGGCCTGGAGCACAAAAGCACCCGCGCCATCACCAAAAAGAATACAAGTTGAACGATCAGTCCAATCGATAATGCGGGAGAGGGTTTCGGCACCAATAACAATCGCCGTTTCAATAGAGCCAGTGCGTATCGCCTGGGCAGCCATATTCAAAGCCAGGATAAAACCTGTGCAAGCAGCCGAAAGATCAAAAGCACCGGCTTTGATGGCGCCAATATTATCCTGGACAATGGAAGCGGTAGCCGGGAAGATATGCTCCGGATAAGACGTCGATACGATAATTAAATCAACATCCCCAGGACTGACTCGAGCTTGAGCCAGGGCCTGGACAGCGGCTTCTGAAGCCAGCGTGGCTGTGCTCTGCTCTTCACTTACGATATGCCGCTCGCGAATACCGGTACGAGATTGAATCCACTCATCATTGGTATCCACCATCTCAGCCAGATCATCATTGGTGAGCACCTTCTCCGGGACACTCGTCCCCCAGCCAGTTATATGTGCATAAATATTCATGCCTTGTCTCCCTGGTAGCGGCTGATGACAACTGTTGCATTATGACCACCAAATCCAAAGGAATTTGACATCGTATGATTCACACGAGCAGCGCGAGCTTTGTTGGGCACGTAATCTAAATCACATTCAGGATCTGGTGTCTCTTGATTGATCGTGGGCGGCAGAATCTCGTCCACCAAGGCTTTGATACAGAATAAAGCTTCCAAAGCCCCGGCAGCGCCTAAAAGATGACCGGTCATGGATTTGGTGGATGAGACCGGGATTTGATAAGCACGCTCGCCAAAGACGGTTTTAATGGCCGCAGTTTCGCTTTTATCATTCAAGGTGGTGCTGGTACCATGCGCATTAATATATCCGATATCGTCCAGATCAAGTCCTGCGTGATCTAAGGCGGCGCGCATGCACAAAGCTGCCCCAGCACCATTTTCTGCAGGAGCAGAAATATGGAAAGCATCATTGGTGGAACCATAACCACTGACTTCAGCCAGGATGCGTGCCCCGCGGGCTTGAGCGTGCTCCAGGGATTCTAGAACCAGGACAGCCGCACCCTCCCCCATCACAAAACCATCTCGGTCAGCATCAAAAGGGCGTGAGGCGCGCGTGGGGTCATCATTACGCGTTGAGAGCGCACCCATGACATTCATGCCAGCCATTGCAATCGGCACTATACCGGCTTCGGCGCCGCCTGCCAGCATGACATCTGCCTGACCGCGGCGAATGATCTCCGAAGATTCGCCCAGCGCGTTGGTGCCTGTAGCACAGGCTGTTACCACAGCAATATTGATAGCACGGATGCCCAGATGAATGGCAATCATGCCGCCCGGTGTGTCCGGAAGCATTTTCGGAACCAGAAATGGAGAAACGCGCGCCGGACCTTTTTCCAGCAATATCTTTATATTGTCGTAAAGCGTGCCAATGCCGCCGATTCCGGTACCAATTAGCGCGCCAATACGGTCACGGTTTTGATCGTTGACCTGCAGGGCCGCATCTTCAACCGCTTGCTGAGCCGCGACAAGCGCAAATTGAGAGACCACGTCCATGCGGCGAGCATCGCGACGGCTGAAAACGGCGTCACCATTAAAATCTTTGACTTCGGCGGCTATTTTGGTTTTGTAATCTTGGGTATCAAAGTGGGTGATCTCCCCCACGCCAGATTTTCCGGACAGTACATTTTCCCAGGCTGGTTCTACTTGATTTCCAACCGGGCTGACACATCCCAAGCCTGTAATCACAACTCGTTTACGCACGATAAACTCCTTAATCTGCTCACAAAAATAATGCTGCGCCCCCCCACTGGAATACGCAGCCCTATCTACTCTTCATATTTGATAATGATTATCTCATTAAATAACACCATAATACGAAAAAAGACACGCCGGATTATGCTGTTCATTGCAAAAAAAACGATAAATTCCCCTTCACGATAACCCTATATCTTCTTCACATCTCCTTCACAATTTGCCCGTAGAATTAGAAAGTATGAGTAAAGAATGCTATTAATCACAAGTCATTATTCACTTTAACAGCTTGGCAATTATTAACTCAACTTGACACAGAGCAACCCAATCAATTCCCCATTAGGAGAAGCCTAAAATGGCCAGAAAACAAAAGAAATCTCGTAAAAAGTCCTTCCTGATCACCCTCGTTGTTATGCTCATCCTTGGCAGCAGCGGCGGTTATTATTACTACAATCAGGTCTATTTACCTGCTCAAATAGAGCCGGAACCAGAGCTGCAGACCGCAAAAGTGCGCACCGGCGATATCGTCCTGACTGCCTCAGGCATCGGCAATATTACCCCGGCTGATGAAGCCGATGCCGGGTTCCGTACGAATGGCGTGATCATTGAGTTGAATGTGGCCTTAGGCGAGAGCGTTGAAGAAGGTCAAATATTAGCCCGTCTGGATGACAGCACAGCTGAACTGCAGTTGGCACAAGCTGAATTAAATTGGAAATCACTGACTTCAATCACTGCGATCTCGGAAGCGGAACTGGCATCCCTCAACGCTCAGGCCACTTACGATAAGGCAGTCGAGACTTTGATCTACACGATCAGTCCGAGTGTTTATCGATGGGAAAACAGCCTGGTGGAAGCACAAGCTGCATTGACAGCATTGGAAACCGACAGCAGCGCCACTGAAGAAGCCGTTAAGAACACCCGGACAGCCGTCGCTGATGCGGAGGCTAACCTGCGTCAGGCGCAAACCTATTATCAGGAAACTTACGCACCCGCCACCTTTACTTTCTCCTATATTGACCCCGAGATTGAGGCTGAGATCCGTGCTGATGCTCCCAATGTTGGCGCCGAGGCAACTGAGTTAGCCTTAGAAGAAGCTGAAATTGATATTTTCTCTCCCCCTACCCAAGCCGACATTGATTTAGCACGCGCCAATGTTGTTGACTCCCATCTGCAAGTTCAGGAAGCAGCGCTTTATCTGGAAATCCTGAAAGGCAGTGCAGATTCTGAAATACCCATCCCAACGACTGGCGGTGCAAAACTAACCCAGTTAGCGCAGGCGCGCCTGTCCTTAAACAATGCACAATTGGCGCTTGATAACGCTGCGTTGGTCGCTCCGATCTCCGGCACCGTAACCAGCCTCAACGCTCGAGTTGGACAAAGCGTAGGCACATCCCCAATCATGACCATTTCTGCTTTAGATCAGCTGATCTTCCATTTCTATCTGGAAGAAAGTGACTTAAGCTATGTCAGCGCCGGGAAACGAGTGGTGGTAGTATTTGAAGCTTTCCCGGATGTAGAAATTGACGGTACTGTGCTGCGTATTGAACCGGTATTGGCCACATTGGACGGTTCACCGGTGGTAGACGCCTGGGCTGAGCTGACCATTGAAGATGATATGTCTCTGCTGGCGGGGATGGCCGGTGATATTGAGGTCATCGCAGCGGAAACTTATGAAGCCATCGTGGTCCCAATTCAAGCCCTGCGTGAATTGGCTCCCAACAGCTTTGCCGTCTTTGTTGTGGGCGAAGATCAAGCCTTAGAAATGCGTCCGGTCACCGTCGGGCTGCGTGATTTCGCTAATGCCGAGATTTTATCCGGCCTTGAAAAG
>JBDLJO010000006.1:0-32181 GCA_039714275.1 Chloroflexota bacterium
AACAAGCCCATCTTGCTTATCAGCGGCTTGATGAGGGCGAGCAATTCGGTAAGGTAATTATCAAGATAAGCAATTAACAGCCTGTTTTGAAAACAGGCTATTTTTTTACAGCCCAACCCAGCCTGCAAGCGACCCGTTTTTACACCAGGGTAAGCGGCGCGAAAAGGCAATGTTTTTTTCTTAACAAGCTAATTTGGTGGGCACGACTAGTTATTATTAAAATTTTGATTTTTTTGACACTCTGATTTTATGCTTGCACCGTAATGTTTTTTGGTCTTTGGCATTTGAGTTGGAAACCTGATTTGCTGGTTTGACGTTTGGATCAGCACAAAAAAATGAATATAGAAAGCGGAAAATTTAAAATAAGAAACGCAACAGAAGAAGATGCAAAGATATTGAGTGCATGGTGGAACGATGGCACGATCATGGCTCATGCCGGGTTTCCTGATGGTATTGGAACAAGTGCAAAAAAAGTTGCGGAAATGATCAAAGAAGACAGCGATCTAAATCAAAGATTAATGCTTGAATTCGACAGTCTACCAATTGGTGAGATGAATTATCGAACGACGGAAGACAAGGTCGCAGAAATTGGAATCAAGATATGTAATTCAAAAATGCAGAATCGGGGGTATGGAACAGCATACATAGAAATGTTAATAAATCATATCTTTATGAAATTGAATTACGACAAGATAATTCTGGATACAAATCTTAAAAATGAGCGCGCTCAACACGTGTATGAGAAGTTAGGGTTTATCAAGGTGAGGACGAATATCAATTCATGGAAGAATCAAATTGGCGAGCTGCAATCATCCATTGACTATGAACTATCAAAAGGAGAATATCTGAAATTGCTACGCTAACATGAAAAGGGGTCCCATTGTTGAACCAAGAATGAAGTCCACCCCCACGTAAGCGGTGATCTGTCTATGCCGGGATGCAAGCGGTGCGATTTATCCATTACCTGATCACTTTTTAAGCAGCGGGAATCTCAGAATTATATAAGAATCGTGTTTAGAAAGAGGGGTCTGACTTGACTTTCAAGTTAAACCTCGTTATCATTCAGGTCGCTTATTAGCACTCGGTTTAACTGAGTGCTAATATATTGCATAAACCAACCATTATTTTATTAATTTATGTAGGAGGATCGTATGGCTATATCTCTCAAACCCCTTGGTGATCGGGTCGTTATTGAACCCGTTGAGCAAGAATCCATGACCGCCGGCGGCATCGTGCTGCCCGATACGGCAAAGGAAAAACCACAGCAAGGCATCGTTTTGGCAATCGGCCCGGATATCGAGGCTGAACTCGCAGAAGGCGATCGCGTCATGTATGCCAAATATGCTGGCACAGAAGTAAAGGCGGATGGTAAAGACGTCATCATCCTCAGCGAACAAGATATTTTAGCTATCGTAGCGTAATTACTGCTGCGATCGATTTAATTTAAGGAGAATTCACATATGGCAAAGCAACTGGTTTTTTCTGATGAAGCTCGCCGCAAACTGCAAGCCGGCATGGACATTTTAGCCCAAGCCGTTACCACCACCCTGGGTCCCAAGGGCCGCAACGTTGCCCTGGATCGCAAATTTGGCAGCCCCACGATTACACACGACGGCGTTACCGTCGCGAAAGAAATTGAATTGGAAGACCCCTATGAAAATATGGGCGTCCAACTGATCAAAGAAGCTGCAACCAAGACCAATGATATCGCCGGCGACGGCACCACCACTTCTACGGTATTGGCTCACTCGATCGTTACCAACGGTATCCGCAACCTGGCCGCAGGCGCCAACCCGATGCTCTTGAAATTGGGTATCGAAGCCGCCGCAAAAACGATTGCTGTTGAGATCACCAGCCAGGCTGTTGACGTGACCACCAAAGAAGATATTTCGAATGTGGCCTCCATTTCAGCCCAAGACCGCAATATTGGTGAATTGATCGCCGATGTGATGGATAAAGTTGGTAAAGACGGTGTGATCACCGTTGAAGAGTCCAAGGGTCTTGAGTTTGAGACCGAGTACGTCGAAGGTATGCAGTTCGACCGCGGCTACCTCTCCCCTTATTTCATTACCGACCCCGATGCAATGGAAGCAAATATCGCCGGCGCTTATGTGTTGATCTATGACAAGAAAATTTCCGCTGCTCAGGAACTGGTTCCTCTGCTGGAAAAACTGGTCCAGATGGGCAAACGCGAACTGGTGATCATTGCTGAAGATATTGACGGCGAAGCGCTGGCGACCTTGGTATTGAACAAACTGCGCGGTATGCTGAACGTTCTGGCCATCAAAGCCCCCGGATTTGGCGACCGCCGCAAAGCCATGCTGCAAGATATTGCTATCTTGACCGCCGGCACCGTGATCACCGAAGAAATGGGCCGCAAGCTGGACAGCGTTGGTGTGGAAGACCTCGGCCAGGCCGAGCGCATTGTCTCCACCAAAGATAACACCACGATCGTTGGCGGCAAAGGCGATGCCAATGCCATCAAAGCTCGAATTGAGCAAATTCGTGTGGAAATCGATAAAAGCACCAGCGATTACGATTCCGAGAAACTGCAAGAACGTCTTGCAAAACTTTCCGGCGGCGTAGCGATCATTGGCGTGGGTGCTGCTACAGAGACCGAGCTCAAAGAGAAGAAGCACCGCGTTGAAGATGCTCTCTCCGCGACACGCGCGGCTGTTGAAGAAGGCATCGTCCCAGGCGGCGGTGTTGCTCTGATCAACGCGATGGGCAAACTAGATGATCTGAAAATGGATTACCCCGATGCACAAATTGGTGTCACGATTGTTCGAGACGCTCTGGAAATTCCGATGCATAAGATCACATCCAATGCCGGCAAAGACGGCTCGGTGATCATCGAGAACGTCCGCCGTGCACAGGCTGAGAAGAAAAATAACAATATCGGCTACAACGTTTTGAAAGAAGAATACACCGATATGATCAAAGACGGCGTGATTGATCCGGCGAAAGTAACCCGCGGCGCACTAGAAAATGCAGCTTCGATCGCTGCCATGATCCTGACCACGGAAGCCCTGATCACAGACGTACCGACTGAAGAACCCCCCATGGCTATGCCCCCCGGCGGCGGCGGAATGCCAGGCATGATGTAAGCCTAACAGAATCTGTAATACCCTAGTGCGCTACGTGTGGGCGCTAGAATCAAAAAAGTCCTTGGGAAACTCTCCAAGGACTTTTTTATATTTCAGGTATCTAAAAATGGCTTGATCGTAAAAACAGAAATCAGACCCCCTGGTCATGCGCCCAAGCTTCTATGACGTCTTCGACCTGTTCCAGGTAAGCGTCTAATCCCGCGATGCGCTCTTCAACAGCATCACCCAACAATCCTAAATGATGACAGGTCTCGAACCATTTTTGAAAAACAGCACGCTCCTGGGGCGCAGCCGCCACCATTTGGGTCCAAGTTTGGATGAGAGGCCAGAGGATGTATTCAGGATGCTCAGTGGTAAGCTGGGTAACAAAATGGCGCAAAAAGTAATTACGCCGGTCACTATGCAAATTGACCGGGCGCAATTCACCCGCCAAGGCGCTAAAGTTCATATCCCAGGCGGCAACCCAATGATGCAGGGTTTCTAAATCAACCTGGGGCGCGCCCAACAAACCCAATAATCCAGCCACCATCCCCGGTCGATCTAATCTAGCGACACGCTTTTCAAATTCAGGGACAAAACGGCGGGAGGTAAGCGGTTCTCCCACCAAGCGCGCCAGGGCATTGGCGGCCAAGTTAATGGTTTCCAAATAAGTGCCAATAAATTGATATTCCTGTACCGTGGATGGTTTTTCTAAAACCCGCCAAGTCTGACGAGCATCGACGGCCAAAGCGCGGGCGCGCTGAATCACATTATCCGGGCGATCGAACATACCGCGAACACTGGCAAGGGTGAAATCGACAAAATGCTGCGGGTCAAAAAGCACTTTAGCATTGAAAAGACCGGGGCCCATCCAGGGATCGACTCGCAATGCACGCCGGTCAAGGTAATCCTTTTGGTCATGATGCGCAATATCGAGGTGGACATCATCTGTGATGCGCTGAATTTCTCGATGGATTTCGGGCGGCTGGTTGTGAATAAAAACCAGGTCAATATCAGCGGCGCCGCCCAACAAAGGTGTCTCGGCCAAAGCTACGGAACCTCGCAAATAGACACCGATAATTTCAAAATTACGGTGGGTCATTTCTTCGACCGCGTTATCGGCAAATTTGAGCAAGGAATCTGTATTCACTTGCATAAGTTTCTCCTAATTATGCAGGACAGCATGTATGGCATTCACTGTATGCCCAGTGTTAATTAAAGTAATTCTGCTTGAAGCGGGGACATCTTCAGGGTTTGGCGAATGCGTTCTTCGACCCATTTGAGGTCCTTCTGATTGGCAATATAATCTAAGACATCGGTATCGATGATCAATATTGGCGGGCCGTCATAGGTCTGGTTAAAAAACTTTTCATAGGCCTGATTTACGGATTCGATATAACCGCGCTCCATATCGCGCTCATAAGGGCGGTCACGGTGAGCAATGCGCTGCATGAGCACATCTGTGCTGGCCCGTAAATAAACAATCAGATCGGGGAGAGGGATTTTCTCGGCTAAGGCATTGTGGACTTCGTTATAGGTATCTAGTTCATCGCCCTGCAAGTTAATGTCCGCGAAAAGGGCATCTTTCTTAAAGGTGTAATCCGCTAATAGATTGGTGTCCGGCTTGAGGGCAGACTCAAGCGCGCGCTGCTGGTGGTAACGGCTGAGCAAGAAGAAAATTTGGGTTTGGAAAGCATAACGCTCACGGTCACCATAAAAATCTGCCAGAAAGGGATTCTCTTCAAAAACTTCGAGTAATAGCTCAGCTTCAAAAATTGGTTTTAGTAAACGAGCCAGGGTTGTTTTCCCAACGCCAATAACACCTTCGATTGCAATATACATAAGCCTCTTTTCTTTGAAATAATTGATTATTAAGTAATGCTGTCTCACGAAGGAGGCCGGCCGTTCAATTTCCGACTGAACCCTCAGCCAGGCAGCGCGCAACAAGGATACCAGTCTTTAGAATAGGGTGCAATTAGAAAGATGGCTATCTTGACAAGAAATCATCTAAATGTATAATTGCAATCCCCTAAATGAAAATGGTTTTCATTTTCTTTTAGGCGGCGTATGTACAGCAGCAAACCTGATGCATGATATATGCTTATGGCATGCAACCGGCAATATGACTCGGAAAAACCTGATGACTGAAGAATTAGAAAACCGTGAAAACAACTGGCTGTCTTGCTTAGATGATGGCGGCTACCGCCTAACACGCCCGCGCCGGGCAGTGGTCAAAACGCTGGCAGAGAGCGAGCAGGCTTTATCGCCGACACAGATCTTTGATCTAGGCAGAGAGAAGTACCCTTCTTTGGGATTGGTCAGCGTATACCGGACATTGGAAATCCTCGATGACCTGGGCTTGATTCAGCGTGTGCATCATCCCGAAGGCTGCCAAACTTATATCGCGGCTTTTGAAGGACACCAACATCTGTTAATTTGCAAGCAATGCGGGAAAACGGCCTTCTTTGACGGCGACAATCTTAATGCTCTCATCACGCGGGTTGAAAACCAAAGCGGATTTCAAATCACAGAACACTGGCTGCAGCTTTTTGGTCTGTGTGAATCCTGTAAAAATAAAAACTAATCTATGAAAAATCAAACGACTAATATTCTGATCTTAATTTCTTTATTGGCCCTGGCAGCTTGCAGTGCCCCACCAGCAAACCTTGATCATGATGATGGAAAATTAAACGTGGTCGCGACAACTACCTTTGTTGGAGAGACCGTACAGATCATTGGGGGAGATGATATTGCGCTGACCTTTTTATTATCGCCAGGGGAAAACCCGCATACCTACGAACCAACCCCGCGTGATATGACCACCCTTGCCAATGCCGATATCATCTTCATTAACGGCCTGGGCTTAGAGGTATTCATAGATGACATGCTCGAAAATGTGAGCGATCAAACCGAAATACTAAGTGTTTCGGACGGAATCATCACCCGTGAGATCGGCGAAAAACATGATGGCGATGACGATCATGATGACGATGATGGTGAAACCCATGGGACCCAAGACCCGCATGTTTGGATGTCTCCAAGAAATATCATGCAGTGGGCAAATAATATCGCCAACGCGTTGAGCCGCCTAGATGAAGATCATGCCGATCAGTACCGCGCAAATGCAGAAGCTTACTTGATTGAGCTCGAAGCGCTTGATAGCTGGGTTGGCGAGCAAATGGCGCAAATTCCTGAAGAGAATCGGGTGCTGGTCAGCGATCATTTATCGTTTGGCTACCTGGCAGATGATTATGGATTGGAGCAGATCGGCGCAGTGATTCCCGCGCTGACCACCGAAGCGGCACCTTCGGGGCAGGCGTTGGCGGAACTGCAAGACCTGATTCGAGAGCACAATGTGCAGGCCATTTTTGTCAGTTTTGATTTTGATCCCTCGATCGCGGAGCGAGTGGCTGAGGATACTGGAACCGCGCTGATCAACCTCTATTTAGGGTCACTAACTCCCGCTGGTGGTCCGGCAGACACCTATATTCGCTTCACCCATTACAACGCAGACGCGATCGTTAAAGCGCTAAAATAACAACAACGCTATGAAAAATTGGCTCAAGCACCCAACTTATATCTGGAAGACAGCCCATCATAAGGATGATGCGCCGATCCTGTCGATTGAGAACCTGAGCGTAAAATATGATACCGGCATGGTGCTCAATAATTTAAGCTTTGATCTGCTGGCTAAAGACCGCATCGCGGTGGTTGGGCCGAACGGCGCAGGGAAAAGTACGCTTTTCAAAGTAATCGCTGGTGTTTTGCGTCCCAGCAGCGGGTCGGTACAAATCTATGGTCACGAACCCGGCGGCCATATTTGCATTTCCTATATTCCCCAGCGCACGCAAGTCGATTGGGGTTTTCCTGTCACGGTAGCCGATGTTGTGATGATGGGAAGAATCAGCAAGTTGGGCTTGTTCCGCTGGCCCAAAGCTGAGGACTGGGAACTGTCTCATCATGCCCTTGAAGTTGTGGGCCTGGCTGATTTGGCAAAACGTCAGATCAGCGAGCTTTCCGGCGGACAACAGCAGCGTATGTTCATCGCCCGGGCATTGGTACAAGAAGCGGAGTTAATGCTGATGGACGAGCCACTTACCGGTCTGGACCAACCCTCAAAAGAGAGCATATTCGCAATCTTAGACCAACTGCATCAGCAAGGGGTGGCCTTATTGGTCTCGATGCACGATTTAAAATTAGCTGCAGAGCATTTTGACCGCATCATGCTGCTGAAAGGGGATATTATCGCCTTTGGGCCGCCAGAAGAAGTTTTAGCCCCGGATGTACTCAGCAAGGCTTACGGCGGGCATTTGCATTTGATCACGGAGGACGGCCGAACGCTGGCGGTCAATGATTCGTGCTGCGAAGGAGATCACTATGCCCTGGATTGATTTCCTTTTGACTCCTTTTGAATACCCCTTTATGATACGCGGCCTGATAGCGGTTATTTTTACGGGTGTCGTTTGCGCCACCGTGGGCACCTATGTGGTGCTGCGAGGGATGGCTTTTTTTGGGGATGCTTTAGCGCATGCCATTTTGCCCGGTGTGGCGATCGGTTATTGGGTTGAGGGCGGCGCCAAGGATGCTGTTTTTTGGTGGGGGGCAGCAACGGCGGTATTGGTATCGTTGGGGATGGGCGCGATCAGCAAAGGCGCGAAGATCAAAGAAGATACCGCCCTGGGAATCATCTTTGCCGGGATGTTTGCCCTGGGTATCGCGATCATTTCATCGGTCAACAGCTACAGCGTAGATTTAACCCATTTTCTTTTTGGTGATGTGTTGGGTGTTTCATCGAACCAGTTAATCTTGATCGGCAGTTTCAGCATCGGAATCATATTGATGGTGACAGCTTTTTATAAAGAGTTCCTGGTCTTAACCTTTGACCCCATTTTAGCGGCTACCCTGCGGATTCCGAAAAGAGTTTTTGAATATTTGCAGCTTATTTTGATCGCGCTGGCGATTGTGATATCACTGCAAACTGTGGGTGTAGCGTTGATGCTGGCCATGCTGGTAACACCAGCGGCGGCGGCTTATTTGCTAACCAAGCGACTGCCCGTGATGATGGCACTGGCAGCAGCGATCGCTTCACTCTCGGGGGTGATTGGACTGTATTTATCTTTTTATGCTAACCTGCCCTCCGGACCGGCAATTGTGCTGACGGCAACCCTTTTCTTCGCCCTGGCGTGGGTGATCAAGATGGTGCGGGATCAGCGAAATGCAAGTTGAAAAAATAGGGCGGGAATCCTGCAGGCTGTGAGCAAGGGTATCAGGAAATCTGATAAAAACGGGATTTAAAAAAATTTAAATTATACGCTCAGGGCGGATAACGCAGCATGTATTTCCTTTAACACATCGAGGTCGGTTTCCAGCGAGGCGCGGTTTTGAAGGGCCGTTTGGGCTGCAACCCCACCGATCTGTGCCAAGGCCCAGGCCGCATGGGCACGCACAAGCGGCTCGATATCGGTGAGGGCACCTATCAACGCCGGCAAACTGGCGACATCTTGAAGGTTGCCCAAAACAACAGCGACATTACGTAAATAGCCGCGGCGCTTGGCGCGTTTAACTGGACTGCCCTTGAATTTCCGGTTGAACTCTTGAGGAGATAAGCTCAACTCGGCGGCCAGGTCCGCTACCGGCAGGCCCTGGCGGGGGGCAAAGGCGGGGTCTACTTGAGGCGGGGCATCTTTTTGATTCCAGGGGCATACCTGCTGGCAGATATCGCATCCAAAAAGCCAATCCCCGATCGACCTACGGTACTCCAGCGGAAGCGCATCTTTGCGCTCAATGGTGAGATATGACAGGCAGCGATTGGAATCCACGGTGCGGTTGGGGAGGATGGCGTCCGTGGGGCAGGCATCAATACAGCGGGTGCAGGTGCCGCAGCGGTCACTGGTAAAAGGAGGATCGGGGGGCAAGTCGATGCCGAGAAAGATTTCGGCCAAAATAAAATAAGAGCCGATCTCCGGGTTGATCAGAAGGCTGTTTTTACCAATCCACCCTAAACCAGCCCGTTGGGCCAACTCGCGCTCAAGGATTGGACCGGTGTCTGTGTACCAGCGATTGGGCACGGTGTGACCTACCTGTTTCTCAAGGAAGGCCACCAGCGCCTTGATGCGCAGGGGAAGCAAATCGTGATAATCATCACCCCAAGCATAGGCAGCGATGCGTCCATTGGCGCTGTCCGAGGCCGGCAGCGGGCGCGAGTAGGCAATCCCCAAGGTCAAAATTGACCGACATTCAGGTAAAACCAGGCGCGGATCAGCACGGCGCTGGCAGGCGCGATCGGAAGACATCCAGGCCATATCAGCATGATGTCCTTCAGCCAGCCAACTCTGGTAAACATCAAGGTGGGCGGGGGGTTCAGGGGTGGTTATGCCTGCAAGGTGAAAACCCAAACGGGCGGCTTCATTTTTCAGGATTTGAGATAAGGAAGGCGGGACAGTCATTTAAGTTAGATCAAGTAAAGGAAAATTGATGAAACAAATTATAACATTAGGGGATGAAGGCCGCTTTTAAGGCAGTTTGAGATGCACCAAAAACGGTAAAAATGCTTTTTTTTTGATAGTGCAGAGGAATCCCTTAAAAGCAATAATTGTTGACTTCCAAGTATTAAGGTTTATAATGAAAGTTACCGGTTTAATAACCTTAGCGTAAAAAAGGAGGAGTTCAAAGAAATCAACTTGACCCAGATGCACGATATTTTATAACCTGTTAAAACATTAAGGAGAGAAGTTCAATGAAACAAAAACCCCTATTTATTCTATTGTCGATCCTCGTACTCGCCAGCATGGTGCTTGCCGCATGTCAACCAGCCGGCGCCCCTGCTCCGATTGCCAAGGATTACGAGGAATTAGCCTACGATGCTCCGCTCAGTGTTGCTGCAGAAAACTGCGATTATGGTGGTAAAGTAAAATCCATCGAGGCTGTTGACGAATTTACGGTCAAATTTACGATGTGTAAACCTGACCCGGCTTTCCCCACGAAAGCCGCCTTTACGCCTTTCGGCGTTTACCCACGTGAGTGGCTTGACACTTATGCCAATGAGGCCGGTCAGGAAACTTTGCTTTCCAAACCAGTCGGCACTGGCCCCTTCTATCTTGATAACTGGGCCCGCGGCGAAAGTGTTAACATGAAAGCCTATGAAGGTTATTGGGGCGAAAAACCTGCTTTTGATACCCTGGTTTTCCGCTGGGCTACTGAAGGCGCACAACGTCTGTTAGAACTGCAATCTGGCACGGTTGATCAGATCACCAACCTGAGCCCAGATGACTATGAGACTGTGCAAGGTGATGCAAACCTGAACTTCATACCGGTTGCCAACCCCAATGTTCTTTATCTGGCGATGACCAACACTTTCACCCCCTTCGACGATATCAAAGTACGCCAAGCAATCGCGATGGGCATTGACCGTCAACGCATTGTAGACAACTTCTATGCCGAAGGCTCGGTTGTTCCCTCGCACTTCACCCCCTGCAGCTTACCCAATGGCTGCGTTGGTGATGCCTGGTACGAATTTGACGCCGCTGCCGCTAAGGCTATGCTGGCCGAAGCTGGTTATCCGGATGGTTTCGAGACCACAATTTACTACCGTGATGTATTCCGCGGTTACCTGCCCGAACCCGGACTGGTTGCAGTTGAATTCCAAACCCAACTGCGTGACAACCTGGGTATCGAAGCTGAAGTTGTAGTGATGGAATCGGGTGAGTTCATCGATGAATCCACCAACGGCCGCCTGGATGGTCTTTACCTGCTTGGTTGGGGTGCTGATTATCCTCACGTGACCAACTTCTTAGATTTCCACTTCGCCGCTTCAAACCCGCAGTACGGCGATCCCCATCCTGAGATTTACGAAGTTCTCGAAGCAGCTTCCCAAATTGGCGATCCTGCTGATGCTGAGTCCCTCTATGTTGAGGCCAACAACGCGATTCGCGAGTTGGTCCCCATGGTTCCGATTGCCAACGGCGCTTCTGCTTCAGCGGCTCTGGTGGGTGTAGACAATGCTCACTTCCGCCCCTTCGGCGCTCCGCTCTTTGGTAGAGTAGACCCCGGTAAAGAGACCTTCGTCTATATGCAGAATGCTGAGCCTATCAGCTTGTTCTGTCAGGATGAGACCGACGGCGAATCACTGGCCCCATGCCAGCAAATTGTGGAAACCCTGTTGGGTTACGCGATTGACTCCGGTGATGTTGTGCCTGAGTTGGCCACTGGTTGTACAGCGAACGATGATGCTTCTGTTTGGACCTGCACACTGCGTGAAGGCGTAACGTTCCATGACGGCTCCAAGTTGGATGCTAACGATGTTGTAGCCTCCTGGGCCGCCGGCATTGATGCTGCTAACGCCAATCACATCGGCAACACAGGTGCTTTTGAGTACTACTCTTACCTGTTTGACGGCTTGATGAACGTCGAAGAGTAATCTTTTCACGCCATCTAGCTCGTAAGAAATAGTAATGCGAGATGGCACTGTGCCTTAGGGCGCATGCCATCTCGTTTTATTTACCACATCTACCTGAACGGGTTAATTTGCTTATGACTCAATATGCTATCCGTCGTATTTTATACTCCATCCCGGTAATTTTCGGGATTATGCTGGTCACTTTTTGGATGGCGCGTTCCATCCCTGGTGATCCATGCAAGGCCATGCTGGGGGAAAAAGCATCTGCCGAAGTCTGTGAGCGTTTCACGCGCGAACACGGCCTTGATAAATCAATCCCGGTACAATTTGGGATTTATATGCAAGATATTTTCTCGGGCGATTTTGGCGATTCGATTCGTTTCAGCCGCCCTGTGACCACGATCTTAATTGAGCGTTTACCAACTACGATTGAGTTGGGAAGCGTGGCTCTGATCCTGGCGGTGATCTTTGGGATCCCGGCAGGAATCATTTCCGCAGTCAGGCGCAATACAGCTGTCGATGTGGGCGTGATGATCGCCGCCAATACAGGCGTTTCGATGCCTGTTTATTGGCTGGGGCTGATGCTGGCCTATGTCTTTGCGCTGGTGCTACGAGGGACGCCTTTCTGGCTGCCGCCTTCAGGACGGCTTTCTGCCGGTGTTTCCGTGATCCCTTTTTATGAGGTATTTAATTGGTACGTGATCAAAGGTACTTTTCAGTATCAATTCCTGGAATTTTTTGCCAATATTTATATCTTTAACTCGATCATTACCGGTGCCTGGGAAGTGTTGGGGGATGTGATCAAACACTTGATCTTGCCGGCTGTGGCACTGAGTACAATTCCATTGGCCATTATTGCGCGCATGACCCGCTCGAGCATGTTAGAAGTACTGCGGCAAGATTATATCCGCACAGCACGTGCTAAAGGGTTATTTGAGCGTTTTGTAATCTTGAAACATGCCTTCCGCAACGCGATGCTGCCCATCGCTACAATCATTGGTTTACAGGTGGGAACCCTTTTTGCCGGCGCGGTATTAACGGAAACGATCTTCGGATTTGCCGGTGTGGGCCGGATGCTTTTTGAAGCCATCACAGCCCGCGATTTCCCGATCGTGCAAGGCTTTACGATTGTGATTGCGATTGGCTATGTGGCGGTCAACCTGCTGGTTGATCTATCCTATGCTTTCATCGACCCCCGCATTCGATTGGACTAATTGATTATGGCAGCTAACACCGAAATCCTTTTAACTGACTCTACTGAAGGTTACCGCTCAAGCAGTTTGTTCCAGCTTACCGTGCGGCGAATCTTTCGTCAACGATCAGCAATTATTGGCGGTTCAATTTTATTTTTCCTAATTTTTGTGGCCATTTTCGCTCCAGTACTGGCCCCTTATGACCCAAACTTTGTACTCATTGGGCACGAAGATGTTAAACGGCGTACCGACCCCTGCATCCATCTACTAGGATGCCCTGAAGACCAACCACAGCATATTCTTGGTACAGATGGCAATGTGCGCGATGTCTTCAGCCGGGTGATCTTTGGTACGCGGGTATCACTCTTCATTGGATTTACTACGGTAGGCTTTGCGATCATTGTTGGCACACTGCTAGGTTCGCTGGGCGGATTTTTGGGCGGCTGGGTAGACAACCTGGTGATGCGAATCATGGATGTGCTGCTGGCCTTCCCATCGCTTTTGCTGGCGATTGCGATTGTATCTGTAATGGGGCGCGGACTCCAAAATGCACTGCTGGCGATTGCTATCGTATCAATTCCGATTTATGCCCGCGTTGTGCGGGCCAGTGTGCTCTCCGTAAAAGAACAAGCCTATGTTTCCGCGTCACGGGCCTTGGGGGGCGGATCGATGCATATTTTATTCCGCAGGGTGCTCCCCAATGCGGTACCGCCGCTGATCGTGCAAGGTACACTTGGTATTGCTACGGCAATCCTGGATGCCGCAGCGCTCTCGTTTTTGGGATTGGGCGCACAACCACCGATGGCCGAATGGGGCACGATGCTGGGATCTGAACGAAACCAAGTATTCACTGCACCCCATCTGGTCTTTTTCCCGGGATTAGCGATTATGATCACGGTATTGGCATTCAACTTATTGGGCGATGGTCTGCGCGATGCAATTGACCCTCGCTTGAAGAATTAACTCGGACGGAGATTGCAACGTGGAAAATAATAACAATCAGCCTCTATTAAAAGTCCGAAATTTGAAAACCTATTTCTTCACCGACGACGGTGTTGTCAAAGCTGTTGACGGGGTAGATTTTGACGTGCAGCCCGGCGAGGTCCTTGGCCTGGTGGGGGAATCCGGGTGCGGAAAAAGCGTAACATCCTTTTCTATTTTGCGGCTTATTGACCAACCCGGAAAAACCGTGGACGGTGAAATTCACTTTGATGGTCGAGATTTACTGCAGCTTTCAGAGAGCGAGATGGTGGACATGCGCGGCAACCTGATCTCGATGATCTTTCAGCAGCCTCAAAGCAGCCTTAACCCGGTCTTCACCGTGGGATCTCAAGTCGCCGAAGTTTTTCAAATCCATAAGGACATCAAAAAAGAAGAGGCCTGGAACCAGGCCGTTGAGCTCTTGAAACTGGTTGGAATCCCTGACGCCGAGAATAAAGCGCACGCTTACCCCCATGAGATGTCGGGGGGGCAGGCTCAACGGGTGATGATCGCGATGGCTTTGGCACTCAAACCAAAGCTGCTGATCGCTGATGAGCCGACTACGGCGCTGGATGTGACCATTCAGGCGCAGATATTAGATTTGATGATAGACCTACGAGATAAAATGGGGGCCTCGATCATTTTAATTACCCATGATCTAGGCTTAATCGCTGAAACGGCAGACCGCGTGGCGGTGATGTATGCCGGTCAGATCATCGAGCAGGCCGATATCGAAACGATCTTCGAGGAGCCCAAACATCCTTATACGCAGGGTTTAATTGCTTCGGTGCCGGTATTGGGCGAGGTCAAAGAGCGGCTGGCAGTGATTCCTGGGATGGTGCCCAACCTGGTCGATATGCCGCCAGGGTGCCGCTTTGCACCACGCTGCCTGGCCAGGGAAGAGCACGGCCTGGATATTTGCGCCCGGCTGGAACCCGATCTGATCTCCATCAACGGAGAACACACGGTACGCTGTTGGTTATATCAAGACGGCGAGAATCATCAAGCTCCAATAAGATAAGCCCTACAGAGAGTAGAGACTTTTAATGACTGAAGAATCCAACAAATCAAATGGTAAACCCAAAGAACTGATCCGAGTGCAGAATTTAGTCAAGTATTATCCTGTGCTGGGTGGTGTTTTCCGGCATGAGATTGCCCAAGTTAAAGCCGTTGATGATGTCAGCTTTACGATCAACGAGGGTGAAACTTTGGGGTTGGTGGGAGAATCGGGCTGTGGAAAAACGACCGTAGGCCACACCATGCTGCAGTTACTACCGCACACCAGCGGAAGCGTGACTTTTGACGGCATTGATGTATTGAGCCTGAAAGGCCGTGAATTAAAAGAAATGCGCCGTAAGATGCAAATTGTATTTCAGGACCCCTATGCCTCATTAGACCCACGCCTACCCATCGGCCAATCCATTGCCGAGGGGTTGAAGATCCATAAGCTGGGCAATGCCCGTGAACGCTCGGCGATGGTGTTGGAAAATTTGCGCAAGGTAGGCATGGAAGAATATCACGCCAATCGCTACCCGCATGAATTTTCTGGCGGGCAGCGCCAACGGATTGGTATCGCGCGAGCCTTAACCCTGAAACCAAAATTCATTGTGTTAGATGAACCGGTCTCCGCCCTGGATGTATCCATTCAGGCCCAGGTGCTGAATATTTTACGAGATTTACAGCATGAAATTGGGTTGACCTATCTCTTCGTAGCGCATAACTTGGCCGTCGTAGAGCATATTTCGGACCGGGTGGCGGTGATGTATTTAGGCAAGATCGCTGAGATGGCGCCCCGCGATGAGCTTTTCGATAATCCCAGACACCCTTATACGCAGGCGTTGATGTCAGCTATTCCGATTCCCAATCCAAAACGAAAAAGGAAACGCGTGATCCTGCAAGGTGACGTGCCCAGCCCCTTGAATCCACCGACAGGGTGCCGCTTCCACCCGCGATGTCCGATTGCTAAAGAGAACTGTGCCCAGGATGAACCCGAGCTGCTGGAATTGACCCCAGGGCATTTTGTGTCCTGTCATTATGCCTGATTTTTTTCTTAAAACTATATCATTTCATCGATAATTACAAAGACAAACTATCAAAGAGACGGACTTTTGGTTCGTCTCTTTTTTTATCACTGTCACCAGTACCCCCTACTGTCATGATACTCCACAAGGGGATGGTATAATCCGCCCTATCATGAACCAAGAATTTCACCCCGAATTAATTCCCCGAAGCGGCGAACGCAATGCATGGCTGATTGCGTCTTTGGCCGCGGCTGCCTGGGGGATGATATGGTGGCGGGCAGATACTTTTTCATGGTTGGGGTTAGTTTTGGTGCTCTTTTTCTTGGCTGCGGCAATCAGCATCAGCCTGGGCAACTGGATGGACCGCCAAACAGTTTTGTCTTTGGGCGGCGGTAAGATATCCTTCAAGAACGGCATTCGCGATCTGGCTCTCTCCTGGGATCAAATTAAAGAAGTGCGCGTGTTCCCAAACCGCTGGGGAAAGCGAGTGCAGGTTTTAGGGTTTGATGAGAGCAGACCAGCTAAAGGCCAATCGGGAATCAACAGCGGGTTTGTCTTCCATACCCTGGGTGAGGTTGAGTATAAAAACAAGGTACAGGGCCGGATGGGCTTCAAAGAAGGGCAATCTATATTGAATCAGATTTTAGAATCGAGCGAACTGGAAGATCAATCCAACGATCAGTCCGGCCGCTATTACGTTCGCTCGTAGGAACGAGGCTGTACGGCCGCGTTCCTACAACGCTCTCAACGTGTGAGGGCGTTTTTTATTGGGTGCTCCGGGTGGAGCAGAAGAAATACAGTTGGAGGTAGTGATGAAGATGACCATCGACGAACAAGTTGCCATTTTGATGCAGGGCACCGCATACGGCGACGCACAACTCAAGCAGGCTATGGCCGATGAGCTGCGCGAGCGCCTGATCATGGGAGAGAAGGAAGGGCGTCCGTTGAAGGTCTACTGCGGCTTCGATCCGACCTCCTCCGATTTACATTTGGGGCATACCGTACCGATCCGTAAACTGCGCCAATTTCAGGAATTTGGGCATGAGGTGATATTTTTAGTGGGCAATTACACGTCCTTGATCGGCGATCCATCCGACAAGGATAAACTGCGTCCGCGCCTGACCCCGGAACAAGTGGAGAAGAACGCCCGTACCTATGCCGAGCAAGCCTACAAAATCCTGGATAGGGAAAAAACAGAAATTAAATACAATGCGGATTGGCTCTCGGAAATCAGTTTTGCCGAGTTGATTGAGACCTCGGCCAATTTCACGGTACAGCAATTCTTAACCCGTGAAAATTTCCGTCTGCGCTTCGATAAAGGCGATCCCATTTACCTGCACGAAACCTTCTATGCCTTGATGCAGGGCTACGACGCGTATGAAATGCGCACCGATGTCCAGGTTGGCGGCACGGATCAATTATTCAATATCATCACGGCAGCCAGGAAACTGATGGCCGCCAAAGGCGAAAAGCCCAATATCGGTATCATTTTGGGCATCCTGCCGGGCACGGACGGCGAAGTAAAAATGAGTAAATCCCTGGGCAACCATATCCCGATTTTGGGCAAGCCCGGCGATATGTACGGCAAAGTGATGAGCGTACCAGATACGGCGATGGGCGCTTACTTCCGCCTGATAACCCGTTTCACCCCACCGGAAATTGAAGCATTGGAAGCTGACCTGGCGGGGAGAAAGCTGCATCCGCGTGATGTGAAGATGAAATTGGCGCGTGAGATCGTGGCTATTTATCACGATGAAGCAGCCGCGAAAGAAGCTGAGGCAGCGTTTGTGAACGTTTTCCAAAAAGGGAATATCCCCGATGAAATGCCAGAATACCGACTGCAGCCCGATCAAACCGTGCTGGAAGTACTGAAAGAAGGCAACCTGGTAAGCAGCAACGGCGAAGGACGCCGCATGGTCAAGCAGAATGCGGTCAGTTTAGATGGTGCGAAATTAACCGACGCACATGCGCCTTTCCCCGGGGAAGGTGTACTGCGAGTAGGTAAACATAAATTCTTAAAGGTAACACTGTAAAGTTATCCTTGCTGAGCCATTAAACGTAGAGGAAATAAGATGAAAATTTTTATCGCAGGTATTATGCAGGGCTCAAAAAAGGGCAAGGGTATGCAAGAGCAAGATTATCGCCAACGCATCCGCGCGGCCGTGGAAGTCAATCATCCGGAGGCTGAGATCGTGGAGCCATTTTCGCTGTTCCCAGGCAGTGTGGAATTTGATGATCAGCGTGCCAAGGAAACCCTTTTTGCGCTGGCAGCAGAAGCAGGATCGTCCGATATTTTGATTGCTTATCTCCCCGAAGCCAGCATGGGCACTGCGCTGGAAATGGTGCGGGCATATGATAACGGCACGACGATTATCAGCATCTCAGATATGGATGCGAACTGGTTCATCCGGGCCACATCTGAGAAAATCTTCCAGACGCTGGATGAATTTTGCGATTGGGCAGGGCAAACTCAGTTTGGTGATATGCTGGGTGCATCTAAGTCTTAGCGCCGCATAAATATATTTGAAGCTATAAAAATCCGGTTTCGACTTGAAACCGGATTTTTTTTCTGGGCAAGGGGGTATCTTAATGGTGTTCACCAGAAACATCATCAAGGGCAGCGTTGAACAGGTGAATTGATGATCTTCTCTGATGTGCTCAAGACAACAAGGTCGTTTTTTCAATAAGGTCGCTTGGGTGTGTCAGGTATAATAAGACTAAGATTTTTCCTATCATCTGATAAGAAACCAGCATCGATTCAATAAAAACCAATTATCAAGGAGTTATAAGTATGGACTCAAAATATAACGCTACTGTGGTCGGAAAAATAATGATCACTCCCGATATTATGATCTTACGGGTCAACACCGACTCTCCTCGAGATACATTTGAATCGGGGCAGTATACTGTGGTTGGGCTTTATGGTCACGAGGAGCGCTCTGCGAACTCAGAAGCAGAACACAAAGAAAGTAAACCCGATAAATTGATTCAACGTGCTTATTCTATTGCCTCACATCGTACGGCGAGCAATCAGATGGAGTTTTATATTTCTCAAGTCAAATCCGGACAATTAACACCGCGAATTTTTAATCTCCAGCAGGGAGATCGTCTTTATGTAAGCGAACGAATTGTAGGCATGTTCAAACTCTCAGACACACCCCCGGGCATGGATATTGCCATGGTCGCTACGGGTACAGGCATCGCTCCCTATATCAGCTATTTGCGCTCGCATATCGCTGAAAATCAAAATATAAATATGGCGGTGGTGCACGGCGCGACTCATCAGTGGGACTTAGGTTATTACAGTGAATTGAGTTTCCTGGCAAGTACTTTTGCAAACTTCTACTATTTCCCGACACTTACCGAACCCGATGAGACGTGGCAAGGTTATGGATTATGGATCGAAGAACTGCTTGAACAAAATATCCTCTTGAAAGAAGCGAATATCGCGATTGATCCCAACAAAACGCACTTTTTCCTATGCGGCAACCCCGCTATGGCAAGCGGCACATCTGCCTGGCTGAGTCAATATGAATATACCAAACACTCAAGGAAAGCACCGGGGAGCCTGCATGTTGAAGAATTCTAAAAATTGATCATCTAAACTGAGCGGCTTTTAGAATCCTTACATTCAGGGGGTGATAATATAAGCAATGATATTTTTCAGGTTACAAATCAGATCCTGGATAAGATTTCTGCTTTCTTGGTCTCATACTCCTGCCGGGTAATCAGTCCCTCGTTGAACATACCTTCCAGTTGGCAAAGTTTTTCGGCCGGACCCTCACCAGGAAGACCTGTGCTTTGCCGAATATTCCCACCACCCTGCAAGATGTCGGGGATTCCATCCCCATCTACGTCTTCCAGAGCAGATATGGACCTCTGGTATTTACGCTATGGCCTGGTCACAGTAATGTTCAATCGCGGCACGCAAAAATTCGGGAAAATCGAGGCTAAACTTTTCAAAATTGGCTCGGAAGCGCGAGTCGTCACAATACATTTGACCTAAACCGCGCAAGGTTCCAATGGCAGGTTCATAGAAGTAACGCAAATTACGATGCCAATCCCCTACTAAATGCTGAATTTTTTGGCTGTCGTGCCCTTGATGGCGATTGGCGTAGATATCTTTATAAATTGCATTAGCTTCAGCCATGATCACTTTTTTCTTTTCAGCCGGATAGCTGGCCCACCGTTTTTGGGAGCCATCAACCAGGGTGGAATCCCAGCGCTGTCGGGCTTCATCCGCATAAGTTTTTTGTTCATCTTCGCTAAATCCACCAAAGATATCGTTTTCATTCATCGGTAATTTTCCTTCCAAATAATTCATCGTGTACTCAACCGTGTTGAGCAATTGATCAATGCGCTGCTTTTTACTTTCTAACATGGTCTTATGTGCGCCTAAGGCGCCCAATAAGTCAAAATCCGGTTGTTCGAGAATATCTCGGATTTCACTGAGGCTGATTTCCATTTCGCGATAGAAAAGAATCTGCTGCAAACGAACTGCGGTATCGTCATCATAGTATCGATAACCATTCTCGCCAACCGCTGCTGGCTTGAGCAGCCCAATCTGGTGGTAATAACGCAGTGCACGGGTGCTGACACCCGCCAAATCAGCTAATTTCTTTACGGTATACATCGTCTTGATATCCTCATATTCATAATGATAAACGATGACGTAACGTTAATGTCAAGGGTTTATGATGAACTCAACCTTGAATATCACAACAACGGATTTCAATGTTTTTGTTTTTTATGGTACACTTCGCAAACATATTAATAAGGTAAAAATTGCCCTAATCTTTACTAGGCGCAAAATGACAGGTTTTTTTATGAATATACTAGCTTTTATTGCACAATATCTCCTGGAGCGAACGGCCAAAGTTTCGCTGCGCATGGTGGGCTGGAGTTTAGTGTCCAATCTACCCCTGACGCAAAAATTTTTACTGGTCGGCGCACCGCATACATCCAATTGGGATTTTCCGATTGCACTATTGATGATGGCCGGATTGGGGCTAAGGCTGCGTTGGATTGGTAAAGACTCGCTTTTCCGCGGGATCAAAGGCCCCTTCATGCGAGGGCTGGGCGGCATCCCGGTTGAACGCGGTGCCCGCAAAAATTTTGTCGGTCAAATTGTGGATTTATATAACAGCCGCGATGAAATGGTGATCACGATCGCACCAGAAGGCACGCGCAAATACGTTGATCACTGGAAGACTGGCTTCTATCACATCGCTGTGAAAGCCAAAGTTCCGGTGGCTTTAGGTTTTTTGGATTACGAAAAGAAATCTTGCGGTGTAGGTGGTTATTTCACGCCATCCGGCAACCAAGAAGCGGATTTGAAGATTTTGCAGGATTTTTACGAAGAGAAGACCGGGAAGTTCCCCCGCCAAGAAAACAAAATTCGCTTTTTGTCTAAAAAGAATTAGAGACCCAAAGCCAACTGCCAGATATTTTCAGCAATCTCCTCGATAATGGGGAGATTGTTTGATTCCAGTACAATGACCAGAGCAAACGGGGTTTCCGTCCAGTGAGGTCTGGTGCCACCGACATACCAGGTCAAGTTCTCTTCAGCGGGAGTGAAGCTGATATGCCAGGTGGGGGTATCTGAGTCGTGAAAGAGCTTCATCAACTGCTGAGACTCGGGCGAGATTTCGACCCAGCTTGATTCTCCCAGCGGCGAAAGCAGCACCCACCCCTGATCGGGAACGCGCACCGCCTGGGCGATGGATGGTGCGGGAACATGTCCCTGACCAACGATAGCGGCAGCCATCAGTGCGGCATGCAAAGGGCTGGCTTTATCCTGCGAATCGAAAGCCTGGCTGCCCGGCAAGCGTAAAGGGGCAGCATTTAGTTCCGGGAGCGGGAAACCACCCCAGTTCTCGGCAGGATAGCGTCCCTGTGAGACACGATTCAACAAAGGTGAATTTTCATCCGTAACCAGGCTTTCCCAAGATTCGTCCAGGTGGTTTGAATCATAGGTCGGGTGCGAGGCGAGGGCCAAAATTTCTCCATTTTCAGCATTAAGCAACAGCAGTGCCCCAGTATGTTCACCAAGCAGTTGATCGGCGGCGTTCTGGAGGTTGAGGTCAATCGTCAGGCGGGTATCCAGGCCGGGGGGCGGCTGACCGTAGAGCAGGTGATGCCCCCAAAGGGTCAGAGGATCACTGCCCTGTAAACCGCGCAAGTATGAATCAAGGCTGGCTTCGAGCCCGGCCTGACCGTATACGGCATGGTTATAGCCTAAAAGCGGTCCCAGGGCGGGCGCCAACGATACGCGCTGGTAATAGCCAGGTTCGCCGCGTGTTTCGACCAGCGGGGTATTATAACGATCGAGCAGCGCGCCGCGCGGTACACTTAGATCGGCCAGGGCACGACGGGGGTTGTCTGTACGGGTCAGCAAAGCCGGACCGCGCTGATAAGCCCACCAACCGGTGACCAATGCGGCAGCACCCAATGAAATAAAAAGGAAAGACGCCAGATTGAAGATGGGTATATTTGAGGGTGAGGGCGAACGATCTTCAGATGCATCGGCGCTGATCTGCATCAAAAGCAGCAGCGCCATTATCGAGATCAACAGAGAAGAGCCTCCATAAGAAACAAAAGGCAGGGTCACTCCTGTCAGCGGCAGCAAGCGCAAATTCCCGCCAATGATCAGCACGCTTTGAGCAGCAATATAAGCTGTAAGGGACGCGGCAAGGTAACGGTGAAAGGTATTTTCTGCGCGCAGGGCTATGCTCAAGCCCCGGTGAGTCAGTAAAGCCAATAAAACCAGCAATCCTATACTGCCAACCAGGCCGGTACCTTCAGCAATGGCGGCAAAAATAAAATCGGAGTGGGTAACCGGCACAACTTCGGGATTACCCAACCCAGGGCCGCGCCCAAAAATACCGCCGTTCGCCACCGCAATCAGAGACTGGACAATCTGGTAAGAGCGCCCCGATGGGTCGAGCCAGGGATTGACCCAGGCTTCAACACGCAGTCGAATGACATCAAAAGTGGCGTAACCTGCCAGACCAGCCAGGCCAATCCCCAGCGCGCTGAGGGCGGGTATCCAACGCCAACCCATAGCCAGATAGACCATGACAGAATAGAGAAAGATAAAGATCGAGGCGGTACCCAAATCGCGCTGCACCAGCAATAGGAGCAAGGCAATGCCCGTCATGACCAAGGTGGGGGCTAGAATTTTGAGTTTTTTGGTGTTCTTTTCAAACCCGCGTTCTGAAAAATAAGCCGATAAGTAAATTACCAGGAGCAGTTTTAGCGGTTCAGAGGGCTGGAAATATATGCCGCAGCATCCCAACCAAAGCCGGGGGCCAAAACCCATCGGATTGGTGCCAAAGATGAGGGTCAGGGCAGTTAAAATTAGGCCACCGGTCAACCAGAGATATTTATACCGGCGAAGGAAGTTGAGATCAGATGGGGCGCGTAAACCCAGTGAAAACAAGGTCAAGGTGACCGCCAGCCAGAGGCTCTGCCGCAGTCCAAATATAGGGGTCAACTGCCAGATGGTCATTAACCCCCATCCGGTGAGCAGCGCAGTCAGGGGCAGCAGATAGGGATCGCTTTGAGGCAGGTAACGCTCAGTAAGCAGGTATACAATCCAGAAACCTGCCAACCAAACGGCGAAACCCAGCCAGTGCTCCCAACGCAAGCCGGCACCCCAAGAGCGTGCAACAACGGCCGGAGAGATGGTCAACGCCAGGGCGTAGAATCCGGTAAATAAAACGGTCAGCCTAAAGAGACGGCGGGATACGTGTTGGGTCATGGTTGAATAATACCCTGCATACCCGGGTTAATTTTGAAACCCTTGTTTCCGGTGAATGCATGGGAGAAAAATGATGGCACTCAGGCGTAATTAACCTCGCCGTTCAGATAGGTCATTTTCCGCCGGCGATAAGCCCAACACATATAAGAAACCGAGACAAAATAACTAGCGGGCAACCGATGCAGTCCTTTGATCTTGGTCGCCAGGACGGTGGTTTTTCCGCCAAAGCCCATGGGACCGATACCCAGTTGATTAGCTTCATCGGTGATCTGTTTTTCGAGACTATCAAGTTCGGGGTCGGGATTCTGGTCTTCCAGTGGGCGGAAAAGCGCTTCTTTAGACGCGATATAGGAAGAACCTCGATCACCACCAACCGCAACACCCAGCGCCCCTGGAGCACAGCCTTTGCCCTGAGCCTGATAAACAGCATCTAAGACAACCTTGCGCATACCTTCGAGATCACGCCCGGCACCTAACTTATTGTCTGGGAGCTTGTATTGAGCCCCAACATTTTCACAACCGCCCCCTTTAAGCATTAATTCGATGGTCAACGGCTGATCGTGATCTATTTCTTCAAAGTGAATCACCGGATAATGTTCGTCGCCGCTGTTATCGCCAGTATTAATCCCGGTGACAGTTTCAACTGAATTTGGACGCAGAAAAGACTTTTGGGTAGCCTGCGTAACAGCCGCTTTGATCTGTCGAATCAGTACCCGCGTGCTCCATCCTTCGGGATAATGGACATAGAAAATCGGTGTGCCGGTATCCTGGCAAATTGGGGTAGCGTTACTTCGAGCCATTTCGACGTTGTTTATGATGGTCTCAAATGCGCCGCGCGCCGCCGAGCCGGGCTCTTCATTTTCCAGCGAAAGGCGTAATTTCTTCTCTACATCAGGGGGCAAATTCGTAGAAGTCAGACGAATAAACTCAAGAATTTCTGAGGTCAAATCAGGCTGCATAAGATCCTCCAAGGATTGAGCCGCTACTTGATCAGCATTTATTGATTAATGTAATCTTACCCCAAAGCTGATAAAAACCCCAGTGTTCATGCAGTATGGCATGTGAACAAAACCATGACCTCCGGCACTGCCAGATATGACCAACTAGAAGACATAAAACGGCCGCGCAAGCCAATGCCGCCGGGACGATTTCCATTATGGCATTGGCATCCCTGGGCGGCGCCTGGTGGCCGATAGAAATCACTCCCGATTGGATGCAGAAATTATCTCTGGCGCTGCCAACCGGGTGGGCGATGCGCGGGTTCCACGATATTATCACCCGCGGTTTAGATAGTTCTGCTATCTTGCTGGAAGCTGGCGTGCTGGTTGGTTTTGGATTGTTATTCCTGGTCGTAGGTATCTGGCGTTTTCGATATGATTGATCAACGAAAAGGTAAAATCAAGGGCTGGTATCGATCTCGCTTTCGTGTAGAAAATGCTCTACCTGAACAATGCGCCTGGTTCCAGTTTGGCATCGAACAACAATTGATTCAGCTTCGACCTTGGTCCCTTGATAGTGTACCCCGGCAAACAGGGCCCCTCTGGTAATGCCTGTGGCTGCAAAATAGATATCACAACCGGCAACAATTTCCTCCTGGGTAAGAATTGTAGTGCAGTCAACCTGGGAATCTTTTAAGACCTCGGCTTCTGCCTCGTCCATGGGAATCACCCTGCCAAGCATGCCCCCCCGTAAAGATTTTACGGCACAAGCAGCAACAATACCCTCTGAAACCCCGCCCGTTCCCATCAAAATATCAACATTAATATCATGGCTGGCAACCATCAACGCGCCCCCAATATCGCCCTGGCTGAGCGCCATGACCCGCGCCCCGGTAGCTTGAATTTCTTCAATTAAATGTCTATGCCGAGGGCGATTGAGGACGAAAACCACCAAATCACGCACGGCTTTATTTTTCGCCCGGGCGACCAAAGCTAGAGTCCAGGCGGCTGGTGCGTCGAGGCATTCGGGTACAAGAGCATTTGCGGCATCAGCACCAACAATGATTTTTTCCATATGTGTGGCCGGGTACGGCGCCCACATCGAATTGCGCGGCGCAATCCCAGCAACAGAGATCGCTCCGGGCAAACCCTGGGTGAGCAGTGCGGTGCCATCAATGGCATCAACAACCACATCCATTGCCGGCCCGTTCCCGTTACCAACGTTTTTTCCGCTATCCAAAGGCGTTGAAACCGCCAGACGTTTTTCTTCCCCGATCACAATTCGTCCATCAATAGGCAGTGTTTCAAAGGCTCTGGCCATGGCGTTAATGGCCTCTTTGTTGGCCTGTTTCTCATCCCCGCGCCCCATCCAGCGACCAGCTACGAAAGCGGCGGCTTCGGTAACACGAACTAAATCTAGACCTAAATTGGGTGAGATGGTTTGTTTATTCATGGCGCCTCACTATATTCAACCGCTTCCAATAAATTTACTGCCTCCCAGGCTAAAATCCCACCTCGCAACGCAGAGACCTGATCGAAGCCCTGGCTGGTGAGTTGGGCTGCCATGCGCATACTGCGCCGCCCACCCCGACAAACAAAAACTACTGGTGAATCTTTGGGAATCAACGCTAACTTATCCTTCATGCGGCTTAACGGCAGACACTCGGCCTGAGGAATATGGCCGCGTTTATACTCGCGCGGCTCCCGGACATCTACAACGCGCGGCGGAGAAGCCCCTCGAATCTGCTCCCAAAGCTCTCGTGGGGAGATCATAGGCACTTTGACCTGGGGGAATTCTCCTAGTGATGCAGCTCCTTCAGGGAAAAATTCTTGTCTTGGCAGATTCTGACACTCTAAAAAGACGCGTTGTTTGCATTCATAGATGCAGATGGCTGGATCTAGTGTCCGAAGAAAGATATTTGAAATCGCATTTTCGTAGGTCAGAAAATGATCTGCGCCAACACTTTGGTACAAGCCGGTATCGTGCATCATTTTCATGACCGGTTGACGCACACGCATAAAAAAGACATCGCCACCGCGCTCTTTCATCATATCTCTCATTGATTCCAGGGCGTGAATACCGCTGATATCACATTGGTGGACACTATGCATGCGCAGCAATAAAAATCGCTGCTGCGGATGAGCATCCAGGTAATAACGCAGCGTTTCTGCAACATGATTTGCGGCTCCAAAATACATGTCTCCCAAGATATCAAAAACAGCCAACTGAGGACAGGGTTCTTTATCTGGTTGGTGCGTGAAGTGCCGAAATCCACTTTCTGGTTGGACGGGCACGATGCGAGGTAAACTTGTGCGCATTATATAAACTGCAAATGAAAGCAAAATCCCTGTTAGGACGGCAAATTGGAGCGGCAAGAAAAGCGTGGCTAAAAAAGTAACCACCATGATAATGGCATCGCCGCGGGTGCCGCGCGCAATGCGCTTGATTTCTACCTTATCTATTAAGCTGTAAGCACTGACAAATAAAACGCTGGCTAAAGCGGCACGCGGCACGAAGGCGGCCAAGGGACCAAAAATCAACATGGCAATCAGCACAAAAATACCGGAAAAAACGCTTGAAAACGGTGTTCGTGCGCCAGATTGATAATTAATCATGGAGCGGGTAAAAGAGCCTGAGACCGTATACCCGGAGAAGAATCCAGCCGCAATATTGGCTAAACCCTGCCCAACAAATTCCTGGTTGGTATCGAGGCGCTGACCAGATTGACTGGCAATTGAGCGAGCAATGGCGGTGGCTTCAATCAATCCAATAGCGCCAACAGCCAAGGCGCCAGAAGAGAGCTGCCCAATCAGGGTAAAGTCTAAAGGAAGTGCGGCAATTGGCGGTAGAGAGCGCGGCAGTTGACCGATAATTTGAACCCCCTGGTCGGTAAGATTGCCTGCAACAACCAGCAGCGCGGCACCGATCATGGAAATTAAGGCGATAGGCCATTTAGGCTTGAAATACCGCAGCAAAATCATTAACGATAAAACCCCGATACCCAGCAAAAAACTGGTCAGATGGGTTTCATTAATGTGGTTTTTTATTTGCTCCAGGGTAACCAGTAAAAAAGGGGAGCTTGGAAAATCTAAACGCAGGAAGGGGCGAATCTGTCCAATGCTAATCAGCACTCCGGCGCCAGCTGTAAAGCCGATGATGACCGAATCTGAGACGAAATTAGCCAACAGCCCCAGGCGCGCGACCCCTAGTGCCAAACGGAAGAGGCCCACCATCACGGTCAGGACGCCAACGGCGGCAAAGAATTCTGGGGTGCCTGGTTCGGCAATCGGGAGAAGAATGGTTAAAGCCAGCAACGAGGCGGCATTGGTTGGACCGGTATGAAGATGATTGGATGACCCCCACAAACCTCCGATTATCGCGGCAAACACAGCGGCATAAAGGCCCGTTTGGGGCGGCAGTTCCGCGATACTGGCATAGGCAATTGCCTGGGGAAGCACAATCACCGCCGTCGTCAGCCCGCCAATAATATCGGGTCTTAAATTAACGCGATCATATGCTCGAAAGAGCTGCAGCGGCTTCAAGAAAAATTGGGGCGTTTTAGCCCAAGCAATTGATCTCATTATTCACAGCCCTTTTCAATGTCGCGTTCATTGGAATCATGCACCCTCGTCGTCTGGCGCCGCATGACCAACCACAGACCCGCCAAAATAAGCAGCATGCCCCCCAACATACCGCTGGTTATTTGTTCATCCAGCAGCAATGCCCCCCCCCATACGCCCACAACCGGAATGAAATACGATACCATCACAGCGGTTGAAGCACCAAAACGCTGGATATTGCTGAAATCGAGCAAAAATGCGAAAAAAGTACCAAAGACGGCAACAAGTATAAGTCCTACCCAACCACTGATATTGACCTGGTGATAGTTGGTATTTGTAGTTAGCAACATAACAGGCAGCATCACGAAAGCGGCTGAAATCATTCGAATTGCAGCTACATCCATGACGGCAAAGGAATCCATTTTCTTGCGAATATATATATTAGACCAACTTGCACAAGCAATCCCTAAAAATACCAATCCGTAACCTGCCGGGTTGGCCTGTTCTATCGATGCCAATCCGCTTTCGCCGCGCAAGGCCAAGAATAATGCACCCGAAAAGGCCAAGGCAATTCCGATGCTTTTCGGCAAGGTCAAACACTCATCTTCCAGCATGAAGTGGGCCAATAAAACCGTGATCGCCGGTGATAAGGTGATCAACACCGAGGTGATACCGCTCGATTGAAACTGCATAGATCCCACAAATGCCATCATTGGGACGGCGGTACCAAAGACTCCTAAAATGGTCGAGCGCTGCCACAGCAATCCTCCCTTGGGCCAAGTTTGTTTTCCGCGAGAAAGCAAAATAAGCGCAATAAAACCTAAACTTGCCAGAGTTAACCGCAAGCCTACAAAATCAATGAGCGCAAATTGTCCCAGGCTAAAACGAGAACCGATAAGGCCAAAACCAAATAAAATACCAAGCAATAATATAGGCGGTGCAGGATGATTTTTCAAAATACTGGTCTCCGATAGATTAGCTTGATGATAACGCGAATTGGTATGCTGGTAAAGCATTGGCGTGGTAATTGATAAAAACCAACCGGCGAAAGCTGAAAATTCCTTAATGCCTGTTTCTATGTTAAGATTATATGCATGAGGGTGCTGATTTTTTCCGATGTTCATGCCAATATCACGGCGCTAGATGCTGTACTAGAAGATGCTGATAGCGTTGATCAAATCTGGTGTTTGGGCGACCTGGTTGGTTACGGCCCTGACCCTAATGAATGTATTCAGCGCGTGGTTTCGCTGCCTAATTTCCTGTGCTTACTGGGGAACCATGATGCCGCGGCGATAGATCAAATTGATACAAACACTTTTAATAACGAAGCCCGGCGATCCATCCTCTGGACACAGGACACCCTGACATCTGAGAGTACTGACTATTTATCCAGCCTGCCGCCAACACTAGAAGTAGGTGATGGTCAGATCCTCTTAGCACATGGCAGTCCCCGGCATCCCCTTTGGGAATATATATTAAACGTGCAGAGCGCGACCAAAAATTTTAAATTCTTTGAATCCCCATATTGTTTTGTGGGGCACTCTCACCTACCTGCTGTTTATCATTTGCGTGACGGACGGGATGATGCTGACTTGATCGTGCCTGATGTTGATCAGACTTTCAACTTATCTCTGCGCTCCATTATCAATCCCGGATCGGTGGGGCAGCCGCGCGATCGTAACCCCGATGCGTCCTACCTCCTGTTAGACCTGGAAGATTTCAGCATAGAATACCGGCGCTGCACCTATGATATCCCTGCTGTACAACAGCGCATGAAAACAGCAGGCCTACCTAAACATCATATTGATCGGTTGAAAAACGGCTGGTAAGGGAACTTTTTCAGAACAGGGGCGTCTAAAGCTTATAAATTCGCCCAATCAAGGAGCCTTTCATTATGTTAAAGAAAAATCTTATCTTTATTGTTATTACAGTAATTTTGTTAAGCGCCTGTGCAGCCGCCTCCCCCAGAGATGAATCATACGCTGAACCTATGATGGTTACATCCGCCGAAAGTTACGGCGGCGGCTATGATTTAGAAGTATCGGAAGAGATGTACAGGGATGATGCCGCGAGCAAGTCGGGATATGCAGATGGAGCAGCCAACCAAGCTATCGAGCGTATGGTTGTGAAAAATGCGCATCTCTCAATCGTTGTTGAAGAACCGTCCAAAGCCATGGATGATATTATGATGATGGCGGAGGAGATGGGCGGTTATGTGGTCTCTTCTAATCTCTGGGAAACAACCTCTTATAATAACCGGAAAATACTCCAAGCCTCGGTTTCGGTGCGTGTGCCATCTGATCGTCTAGATGAAGCGCTCTCGATGATCAAAGCTGGCGCAGGGGAAGTTAATTCAGAAAGTGTCTCCGGAGATGATGTCACCCGACAATACACGGATCTCTCTTCTCGTTTACGCAATTTAGAAAGCGCTGAGGAACAATTAGCTGAAATCATGGAAAACGCCACGGAGACCGAGGATGTGATCCAGGTTTTTAACCAACTGGTGAGTGTGCGAGAGCAAATCGAAGTCATCAAAGGTCAAATGCAATACTATGAGCAGGCTGCATCGCTGTCATCGATTGAAGTCAGCATCACCGCAAATGAGGCCGACCGACCGCTTCAAATTGGCAGCTGGGAACCGGTTGGTGTTGCCAAAGACGCCATCGAAGCTTTGATCAATACGCTGCAGTGGCTGGTTGATGTTGTCATTTGGATGGTACTCTATCTACTGCCCGTTGGCTTGATCTTGTTCTTCCCGCTGCGATGGGTTTGGCGCAAATTTCAGGCAATGCGCCAGCGCAGTAAAGAGCGCAGAGCTGCAAAAAAGGAAGCTAAAGAAGCTTAACGCATAGAAAGAAGCCCGGTCCAGGTGATCGGGCTTCTTTTTTTATTTACATGGGGGAAATTTTTATCCAAAAACTTAATTGCCCCCGTACCAACAAGTTAGTATAATCAGAGCATGCAAAAAGCACTGGCGCAAGATTTTTTAACCTTAACCGGCACGACCTTGACCGAGCAACAGTCTGAGGCCTTGGCGGTATATGCTCAAGAGCTGCGCGATTGGAATCAACGCTACAGCCTGACCGCGATTCGCAATGCTGAAAAAATCCGCGTTAAACACCTTTTAGATTCGCTGAGTGCTCATTTGGTGATGATGAATACACCCATCATCCGGATAATTGATGTCGGTACCGGTGCCGGGTTCCCCGGTCTGCCGCTGAAGATTTTGTGGCCGCATTTGCAGCTAACGCTGGTTGAATCCGTCGAAAAGAAAGTTCGTTTTTGCCAGCATGTTGTGGATAAATTATCCCTGGAAAACGTTCAGATCGTCCGGGATAGAGCCGAAGTTTTGGGCAGGCAAGATGAACACCGCGAGCAGTATGATTGGGCGGTTGCACGGGCGGTTGCGCAAATGCCCATCTTAATGGAATACTTGCTGCCCTTTGTGCGCGTTGGCGGGCGGGCGCTGGCCATGAAAGGGGACACCGGGCCAACCGAAGTGCATGCAGCCGAACAAGCAATCACCTTGCTGGGGGGCCGTCTGTCCCAGATAACTCCGGTGGAGCTGCCCGGGGTTGTGGAAGAACGCTATCTGGTTGTGATCGATAAAGTGGTCACCACGCCCGAAAAATATCCACGTCGAACCGGCATTCCTTCCAAGCGCCCGTTGTGAACTGCCGATGAGAACCCCTTTAGCGAAACAAATACTTAACTGGTATTCTCAAAATGCCCGTGAACTGCCCTGGCGCGGGATTGATGATCCTTATGCGGTTTGGGTTTCTGAGATCATGTTACAGCAAACTCGCGTCGATACGGTGATTCCCTATTTTCGGCGCTGGATGACCGCCTTCCCTGATATTCAATCCCTGGCGACTGCCTCACAACAAGAGGTGCTAAATTTGTGGGAAGGGTTGGGTTACTACCGGCGGGCGAGGGCACTGCATCAGGCTGCAAAAAATTTAGCCGCCGCTTATGAGGGCAAATTGCCTCAAAGTGTGACCGAACTGCGCAATCTGCCCGGCATTGGTCCTTATACAGCGGCAGCAATTGCCTCGATAGCATTCGAGGCTGACGAAGCCGCTTTGGATGGCAATATCCGGCGGGTGCTTGCACGAGTCTTTGATATTTCAGATCCCCTGGGATCAAAAAAAAGCGAAGATCAACTGCGTTCGCTTTCCCAAGAACATCTTCCCTCAGGCCAAGCCGGTGATTTCAATCAAGCGCTAATGGATCTTGGGGCCAGT
>JBDLJO010000007.1:0-30070 GCA_039714275.1 Chloroflexota bacterium
TACCCCGCGTTCGAAGAGTGCACGGGCTGCCGTATCAATTTGAGATGGATTCTCCACAGGAAGGTCAGTTAATAAGCTGGTTTCGCTCTCATTAGGGACAAGTACATCGACGAGAGCAAGCAAACGGTCGGGGAGCGGTTGGGCGGGTGCCGGATTGAGCACGATCTTCGCCCCACGTTCTCTTCCTAATTTTGCTGCTGCCTCCACACAGTCCAGTGGGGATTCAAGCTGCAGTACAACTACATCCACTTCATCAATTTGAGAAAATGCTGTCTTGACATCTTTTGATGTCAATTTATGGTTGGCACCTGACGCCACTACGATGCAGTTCTGACCGGCCTCATCCAGCGTGATGATGGCAATCCCGCTGGGAGCATTGGAATCACGCAGCACATGCGTTGTGTCAATGCCCTCGCTTGCCAGGTTGGCAGACAATGTTTTCCCAAAGGTGTCATTTCCCACACGCCCGATCATGGTCACGTGAGCGCCCAAACGAGCGGCTCCAACAGCTTGATTGGCACCCTTTCCCCCAGGGATGGTCTGGAAATTCTGTCCCAACACGGTTTCGCCAGGAATTGGCAAGTGCGGCGCACGCACGACCAGATCCATATTTAAGCTGCCAACCACGACAATTTCAGTCATTTTTTTTGCTCCGGTATTTTGGTTAAAGCTATGGATTTTCTCGATGATTTATGATTGAAAAGGGTTTATCCCGGGATATGTATATTATGCTTTACACGCAACGCTTTCGAAACGAGTATGACAGCCTGAAAAATTTGCTACCCCAATTTGCCCATTGAGATAGGGAGCATCGCTGTCTGTCCACTTTAGCCGAGGTCCACTGCCAACCCAACCGGTCAGGGTATTGCCGCGAATTTCTAAGTGCAGGTCATAACACTGATTATGCTGCCAATCAAAGGGAGAAGATTCAGTTTTGCGATAACCATGTTCATTTTTGTAGAGTGCCAGACCTTCGGGTGTCAAGCCGAGGGCATAGGAACGCAGCGCACCCTGGACGCGCCCCAATATCAAATGGTATTCGCCTTGCAGGGGTCTCATGCGTACCGTCAATGTATGATCTTTCCAGTCAATGTCACCGGTATAACTCTCGTTGATGCCAACGCCGCTGCCGTGATAAGCGCCCTTCTCTAACCGCCAATAACCACGCAAAAATGTCCACTGGCTGACACCATCATACTCGTGCCGTTCCTTTGAAAAATCAAAGCTGAAATCAGGGCCGCCGCCCCAATCCAGATTGGAGATCAGTGCAGAACCGCTCCAGGGTTGCCCTAAATTTCGAAATACAATCCCAGCTTCGCTAAAACAGATGCCGTTTAATGCCGGTATCGGGAATTGAAGGCGATGCCATTCTCCGGGTGTCAGAGCCGAACCGATGGCATGATGCCCTTGATCAAGATTATCGTCCCATGCGTACAATCCTGCTTCTAACTGATCAGGAGCATCTGCTGGCAGGTAAACGTCAGCCGTTAACATCTGCCCCGGGTAAATTTTAGGAGAGAAACTGGCGCCATAATAATTGCTGCTCAAACGTTCAGGGCGCAAGTAAGTGGGCACGAAAACACGCGCCTCGCCCTTCTTTTTCAATTTCCGTATAGTGACCTGCAGGGCACTTTTTCCTTGATCTTCGAGCTGTCGAAGGGCAACCACAGTTCCCAAATGTGATCGAGCTTGAAACCCATGCGTGGCGCCGGGTAAGTCAAAGGGATAGCGAGGGATGTCGGGTGAGGTATCAGCTCCAGCAATCTCCCGCCCGAGTGAAGTAATCAAACTTGCTGTTGCGGCAGGATCGGATAGATTACGCACCCCGATTAAGCTGGCTCCTACCCAGGGTTCGTTGATCGGTTCTCTCCAGGAATGATCGATACCTTTAAGTCCCACCGCTGTTCCCATTATTGCGCCTACATTACCAACGTTACAATCGGTATCCCAGCCGGCCATATTTGCAATTTGTATGGCGCGTGAGAAATCGCCCATGCTGTAAAGCAAAGCCATAACAATGACTGCTGCATTGGGGATGATATGAACAATTCCGGGGTAGTTACCGTATTTCTCGGCAATAAATTGATAAGCGGCGTGCCAGTCATCCGGATTGTTGTGGTAGAAATCTATCACGGCATTTACCATCTGGGCATACTCGCTCTGCACGGGGATGGTTTTTATGGCCATGTTAATTAATTCTTCTGGGCTGGGCTCTTCAAATGCCGCGCTGACCAAAGCGGCAATAAACATTCCCCCATGAATGCCAGCCCCGTCGTGAGAGACGCTGGCGGCTTTGGCAGCGTATGCTGCAGCACGTTGAGGATCGTTCGGGAAAACTAATCCCCAAATATCGCTGAAGATCTGACCGCCGATTTGCTCAGCAAGCACAGTCCCATTGAGTGCTGCTGACCCTGATTGTGGAGCAGGAATCCCGTTTTGCAGGTTCATATAGGCGGTCTGCTCTGTAGAGATTCCAAATCCACCCCACCAGAGCGTGTTGCGCTGGTCACCCAGATAGTTGAGCCAGGCATCACCGAGTTGTTCGGCGGTTACTTCAGGACCATAATCTTTCAAGGCGTGCAGCAGGATTACCGGCACTGCGGTATCGTCATCGGGCTTGAATATTTTTCCTGGTGGGAGAGGTAAATAACCTTTTAATTCTCCGAGATGATCGCGGATTTCCTGGTAGGTCCAATTTTCTAAGGGCGCGCCAAAACGGACACCGATACATTTACCCAGCCACCCAGCATAGACTCGCTCATCATAATTATTGGGAATTGCCATTTTGAGATTCTCCAGCCAGCTTTATTTCCAGCTCTTTCAGGGCCATTTCAATTTCATTGTAATTATATATTACGACATCCGCCTCAGGGTAGCCTTGCTCTCGATCATCACGAATACCAGCAAAGCGAATTGTGCCCATCCCAGCATTATGTGCCCCCGCGATATCGGTGTGGCGCAAATCCCCGATATGTACAGCCTGATGCGGCTCAGCACCCAGTTCAGAGAGGGCGGCCTGGAAAACGTCGCGATGGGGTTTGCTGCGTCCAAATTCGTTGGAAAAAATGCAGTGAATAAAATAAGGAGTTAGACCATCTCGTGCTAATAAAGCTCTGAGTACATCCCCCTTCCCCAGACCGGTGTCTGAAATGATACCCAGGCGATACTTTTTTGATAACAGCTGCAAGGTTTTTGACACGCCATTCACCGGTTGGGTGGTGGGATGCAGCACGGATTTTTCTAGGACCAAAGCCGTTTGGTTTATTGATGACTTGGGAATTTCTACACCTAGATTATTTATCACGTAGCCCAGCCAGGCATCAGCTTCAGGGGTATAGTGCTCTCTGCGCCAGATATCGTCCCAAATTTGCCAGGCTTGCTCCATGGCTTTAGTAACTTGCTGCTCATCGTACTGGAACCCGTGATGTGTGAGCATCTCATGAATATGCTGCTGCTGTCTAATCCGGGGCGACTGCTGAAAATGGTAAAGCGTGCTCCAAAAATCAAAGGTGATAGCTTGGATAGTCATTAGTTTTATTTTTTTCTATCCTTTCAACCCAACAGATGCGATGCCGCCAATTAAATGCTTCTGCAGGAAGAAATACAGGATTAGCACTGGAATAATAGAAACAAGTGTTGCTGCCATGAAAAGGTTCCACTCCACACTGTAGCGACCTTTGAAAAAAGCTAAACCCAGCTGGACGGGGAAGGAGTCGAATGTGTTCAGGTAAATCAGGGGGTGTAAAAATTCGTTCCATGTCCACCAAAAAGTATAGACCAGAATGATGGTTAGGGGTGGTTTACACAGCGGCAAAATAATCCGATAGAGAATTGTCCATGTCCCTGCACCATCCATACGGGCCGCTTCATCGAGATCGCGGGGAATGGTTCGCATATACTGGGCCATCAAGAAGATAAAGAAGGGATTACCAAAGAAAGCCGGCAGTATCAATGGCCAATAGGTATCCAATAATCCCAATTTATGATATATCGAAAAGAGCGGGATCAATTTTACATGCCCGGGGATCATCATTGTGCCAAGCATAACAACAAAGAAGATGTTTTTCCCGGGGAAACGCAGTCTGGCAAAACCATATGCAATCAGAGGCACAGATATGAATTCTCCGATAATGTTGATGATAACCAGGAACCCAGAATTGAGCATGAAGCGGCCCATCGGGTAACGAGTGAAGGCTTCAACATAATTTTCCCAATGAAGTGTCTCTGGAAACCATTGCGGGGGCCAGACAAAAATTTCCCAGCGTGCCTTCAAGGATGTTGAAAACATCCAGATAATTGGAATCATAAAGAGCAGGGCTAAAATGGTCATGCCAAGGTAAGTGAAACTGTTCCCTAACCATTGACGTGTTCTGGGTGATATCCATGGGGTTTTATAGGCGGATTTAGAAATGGTTGGTGTTGTCATTATGCCCTCCCCGCATCTGATTCGTAATAAACCCAATGCTTTGAAGTGTAATTTAGGATTATTGTGGCTGTCATAATGATCACCACTAATACCAGAGCTAGAGCAGATGCGTATCCCATGTTAAAGTTTTGGAAAGCTTCTTCGTAAAAATAATAAAGATAGAAATATGTCGCCTTTAGCGGTCCACCCTTGGTAATGACAAACGCCTGGGTAAATACTTTGAATGACTCGATCATTTCAACGATCAATTGAAAAAACAGCGTTGGGGTCAAGAGCGGCAAGGTGATTTTCCAAAAGCTGGTCCACTTACCCGCCCCATCAATATTGGCCGCCTCATAAAGATGTGGAGGAATATTTTGTAATCCAGCCAAGTAAATGATCGCGCTGCCGCCCACACTCCAAACACTCATCAATGCCACGGAAGGGAGAGCCCAATCGGGATCCCAAAACCAGTTTGGACCCTCGATGCCAACTAATTCCAGCAAAGTATTGACCACGCCTGTATCCGGCTGCAGCAGCCATATCCACATTAATGAAACCGCTACGCCAGAGATAACAGCCGGAATATAAAATACTGTGCGGTAGAAATTCATCCCTTTAAGTTTGAGGTTTAATAATAATGCCAATCCCAACCCAAAAACCAGTTTCAAGGGCACAGACAGCAGCACAAAATTACCCGTGACTTTTAGCGCCTGCAAGAACAGCGGATCTCTGGTGAACATACGCACATAATTCTCCAACCCGATCCAAACGGGGGGGCGGGTGAGTGTCCACTCTGTCAGGCTGAAATAAATCGTTGCTAAAACGGGTCCCAGGGTAAAGAGCAGAAATCCAATGAACCATGGAGAAATGCTCAAATAGCCATCGACAGCCTCGCGGCGTTCTTTGGGTGACAAGTCTCGCCATTTTGTTGACATTATCAGTCCTCCAAATAAGGGGATAAAAAGGCTTCCCCCCTCATGAATCAGGGATTGGGAGGAAGCCTTTTACGTCCAGGTTGACTTAGTTTAGATTACCCACCCAGACGCGGTACACATTCATCAAGTGCATCTTGTGCGGATGGTACCATAGCATCAAGTTCTGCCTGGATCTCATCTCGCCCAATCTCACCCAACATAATTTTGTCCCAAACATCGCCTACTGCGCGCAGCAAAGTGCTGTTGCATGGATGCGGGTTGCGCCATTCTGAAACCTGTGTGAGTTCGAGAACTTTGAAGAAAGCCTGTGCATATTCAGCATCGGCGTCCTTGTATTCAGCGAGTACCGAAGGAATCGATGGGAAGAGGTTGCCATTTTCCATTAAGTAGCGTTGACCTTCAGGTCCAACCCACCAGGATAGGAATGTCCAGGCTTCCTGAGGATGTTCGGAGCCTTTCCAAACTGAAGATGTCAGCGACCACGCATTAACAAAGCGCTCGTTGCCAGCCACGCCTGGTTCAGGAACCACACCAAAATTGATACCTGCTTCTACTGCATTGAGCATATGCCCCTGGTTGAGGGTCGCCATTGCTAAACGCCCCGCCATGAAAAGGTCAATAGGACCAGTTCCTTCTGTTCCCAAAACTTCCATATCGGCTGGAGTAGGTGTGGAGCCGCTGTTGACCAGATCCCATGCCCAGGTATAACCGGCAACAGATTCGGGGCTGTTGAGATAACCATCAACAGTTGTGCTGTCATCGCTGTATAAACGAGCATTAGGTCCATAATTGAACCAGAGCGCTCGGTAAGGGCGTCGAGGGCGGTCGCCGCCCCAGCGTTTGATCTCTGGATCTGTCAGTTGAACAACCAGATCGAGATAATCATCTGTAGTCCAATCGTCACTCGGGTATGCTACGCCCATTTCATCAAAAACATCTTTGTTGTACATCACGAATTGAGCACCAACACCTAAGGGAAGACCTACGATAGTGTCATTCCATAGAGCGCGGGTTTTCCAGAAACCTTCAACATACATGCTGGGGTCGAAATCAGCATCAGCTTCAATATACGGAGTCAGATCAAGAGCCTCGGGGAACCAATTGCTGTCCCAGAAGAAAGCGATATCAGGGGCACCTTCACCAGCGCCAAGTGCTGTGTTCATCTTCTCGCTGAATCCGCTTTCGGGCAAAATGGTGACGTTGACTTTGATATTCGGGTGTTCGGCCTCAAACGCTTTTGCCATATCAAGTTGTACTTGATCGGTATATTCTTCGGATGCAACCGTCCACCATTCTATGGTAACGACCTCAACTTCCTCTGCTGGTTCTTCAGCTGCCGGCTCTTCAGCTGCCGGTTCCTCAGCTACCGGCTCTTCTGCGGCAGGAGCGCTGCAGGCGCCAAGTGCTAACGATGCAATCAGAACCATGCTGAGTAATAAGAATAAAATACTTCCATTTTTTTTGTTCATTTCTCATATCTCCAAATTCGTAGAACTATTGACATTAATCGAAACAAATTGTAGAAAAAATTCGTTAGCCTCACCTCCTTTGAGATAATAGAATTCTAAATTCACATTTACAAATAATTCCTAGCGGATAAGGGCAGCTAGCTCTTTAGCCAGGATGACTATGTCTTCTTGCGCTGTAAATTTCAACGCCACACCACTGGGCTTGCGCACAATATCGACCCATGCTGGTGGGATAGTCGCCATGCCGTGCATGGCACCAGTAAATGCACCAACCACTGCTGCAATTGTGTCGGCATCGCGGCCAAAATTGCAGGCCCAAAAAAGACCTTGGCGGAAATCGCCCGCTGTTAGGCGGAAAATAGCATAAATTTGGGGGATTGCTTCTGCTGCGGTAGCATGGGACGGGGTCCAAAGTTGGGTGTGAATCGGCTCCCAAGCATCTTCAATACTACCAACCTGGTCGCAAATATCCATGGTTCTCTGCATTGAGCGTCCCAACCAGCTGTCTGCAGGAATTTGTTCTTGACCGGCAGCAATGATTTCCTCAACGCTGCCATCTGCCATCGCCACTGCGATGCTGGATGCTACTGCCTGCGCCGCTGATATACCATCGCCATAATGACTGATCTCAGCTTCGATCTTTGCCATTTGCGCTGCCCGTTCAGGGTCACCTGCGCAGACAATGCCTACTGGTGTAGTGCGCATGGCTGCCCCATCATCATCATTGCCGACGTTGTCATGTCCAGAGAGCGGCGCTTGGATGCCTCGCTGCAGATTGGCTACGGCTCCATAAAGGGGACGACCGGCCCGATCGAAAACGCCGCCCTGATCAAGGATATATTGCTGCCAGGCTCTGTGAACCGCTTCAGGGGTCAGATCACCATCGCAATCTAGGAGCATACGCGCGGTTAACAACGCGAATTCCGTATCATCGGTGCTTTTTGCCGCCGCAGTCAGATTGGTCGCCATGCCGTAACGAGCGCGATGTTCTTGGCTGCGCCCCAGATCACCTAAGGCATCACCGACAGCTAGTCCAATAAGCGCGGCTGTGCTTTTATCCAGTGCTTTTGCGGAGTCTTCAATCAAGTCTTGACGAGTGAGCATGACAATATCCTTTTAGGGAACGTTCCCAGTTTTTGGTAAAAAAATGGTTATTTATTTGATGGCGGTGCGGTAGTGCCTCGGACACAAAGTTCTCCGGCCAGTTGTAATTTACGTGGCATGGCTGGTGCATCCCCGTGGATCTGTTCCAGCAGGAAGTTAGCTGCCTGTCTTCCGATATCGTACTTTGGTTTAGTTATCGTAGTAAGAGGGGGGTGCGTTGTCATGGCAGCATCAATATCATCTAATCCAATGATCGAAATATCGCCTGGCACATCCAAGCCTGCAGCCAGGGCAGTTTGCAAAGCGCCAATTGCAATCGTATCGTTAGCACAAAAAATTGCACTGGGTGGCGGTGTTAGCTCAAGCAAAGATTTGAACCCGGTTTCGCCTCCCGCGCGAGTGAATGGAACAATCGTTATCAAACTTTCATCTACGGAAATGCCTGCGTTCACTAAAACATCCACGTAACCGCGCTTGCGGGAATCCTTTGATTTTGTATCTAACTGCCCAAGAATCACGCCGATTCGACGGTGTCCCATATCCACCAGGTGCTGTACGGCGAATTTTGTGCCCACATAGCTGTCTGCACCTACCCGATCAAAGTCGCTGTATTCTTCCCGAGTACCTAATACAACGGTTGGAATGCCAGTTGCTTTTAACCTGTCGCTGCTCACGCGCACTGTATTGATTAAAATGCCGTCCAGCCGGTTGCGCCGTGCCATCTTCAGGTATTCGGTCTCTCGTTCTTCGTCCCAGTCACTATTGGCAAAGACAACAGCATATCCTTCAGCGTCCATCACATCCTGAACACCGCGAGCAACTTCGGGCCAATAGGGATTGGTGATATCTGGGATTGCCAGCATGATCAAATTAGTGCGATCGGTGCGCATACTGCTTGCGACAGCATTGCGTACGTAACCCAAATTTTCAACAGCTTGTAGGACGCGCTCTTTGGTTTCCTGATTCACGCCCAAACCATCATCCGCGATAACACGCGATACGGTGCTTTTTGAGACCCCTGCTTCTCTAGCAACATCGATAATGGTTGGTCGCCGTTTCACGATTTACTCCAGTGATATAATGGGAACGTTCCCATTATACAGGGGTGCAGGTACAGTTGTCAAGTTCAAATCTGATTTTTCGCCAAATATACCCCCCCCACGCTGTTCATATCAATAATATCTCAATCAGATCACGGATCTTATTAACCAATAAAAATAGAGACTTCTCCTGGCAGCGCCATCACCGGAAAAAGTCTCTATTTTAAACGCCTGTGTTCCTGGCGTATCAATTGATCTAACTGCGGATACCCATTTGCTGCGTTTCAAAACCATCCAAGACGCGGCTCTCTTCAATCCGCGCCCGCGAACTATCCATATTCAGACGTGTTGAGAGCACCAAAGCGATCACCAACATCACAACTTCCATTGCGAAAACAGCTGCATAGGCAGCAAAAGCATTGCCGCCGGTGATGCCTCTCACCAGGTCAACAATACCACCGCCCATCAGGCTGCCAAAAGCATGACCGACCATATTAGCTACACCCCAGACGCCCATCAACATGCCGGCTCGCACCGCAGTTGTAAAAGAAATCACGCCGCTGAGCATGCCAGCGCCAGCGAGTCCTGTTCCCAATCCCATTACAAAGATCAGGCCTTTGAAAATGCTTGGGTTGCCTGACCAGCCAACAATAATCAGCCCTAAAAATACAACAATGCTTGAAATCATGCCGATCCGCATCAGGCGCAAAAATCCCATCCATTTGAGAAGAAAAATGCTGGAGAGCAGCATGGCAATCATCACCCCGATGCCCCAATATGCCGTCAAACGGGTTGTTTCACCCACTGGCATATTGAGCACCAGGGCGCCATAGGGTTCTAATAAAACATCCTGAGCCAGCGTACCGATAAAGGTAAAGAAAACCAGCATGAAGAACAGACGTACTTGTTTGTCGGCAAGTACATACTTGCTTAAGACATCCTTAAAGGGTATTGCGCGGGATTTTTCTGCGGCTACAACCTGTTTCTCTCCGCGCGGCTCTTGCCAGAGGGCAGCAAACAGCGCCAGCAAAAAGACAATCACGGCTACCCCCAGAGCGACGTTAACCATCCGAACTGGATCATAAATCTCCAGAGCTTTCCCCAGCCCTCCTGCTCCGACTACTAAACCAAGTAATGTGGCAACTTCATATAATGTAATTGCGCGAGATTTTTGATTGTCATCGAAGCGATCTGATAGCAGAGCCTGAAAAGTATTATGACCCAAATTACGACCAATGCCGTATAAACTAAAGGCTAAAATACCGCCAATGATCATCGCTGTAGATGATTGGGCAATCTTTATCGAAAGCATGGTTGCAGCAGTAACCCCCAATCCTATCAGCAGCGCACCAAGCACAATATAAGGTTCACGTCGCTTTCCAAAGATGGGAAATCCATCAGAGCGATAACCCAACCACACCCGTATAGGTGAAACCAACAGTGGCACAGCAAAAAATAAGCCTACTAACGATGCAGGAAGCCCAATATCGGCGATCAAAACCCGATTAAGTGTGCCGCCAATTAAAGCCCCACTGAGTCCGTATGCAATTGGGAAGAATGCCAGGCGAATATTATTTAATATGCGGTTAAAAGTTTTCACGCTTTTTCTCCTATGAATAAGATGATTGTTTCAATTGATTGTATAAATTACCAGCGGCTTGTTTGCCCTGACGGATACAATCCGGCACACCAATCCCGCGGTACGAACTCCCGGCCAAGTAAATTCCAGGAGGTAGGTTTTGCTCAATGGCGCTGATCAGATCCAAATGTCCAACATCTGCCTGTGGAAAGGAGTTTTTCCATCGGAAAAAAATCACATCCACCGGTTTTGCATGGATGCCAAACAGATCGGCCAGCTCATCTTGGATAGTACTGAGCAGCTCGTTGTCATTACTCTTAACAAGATCAGGTGATCCACCGCCAAAAAATACCCGTACAACGAAATAGTCCTGCGCTGCGCGCTCCGGCATTTTTTCTGAACTAAATGAAACGGCATCAATCATCCGCTTCTCGCGGCGCGGGATCATCAAACCATGAATACGTTGAGACAATCTCACTTCATCTGAACGATAAACGAGTGACGCCGTGCCAATATTTTCATGACGAATGCGCCCTAAAGCAGAGCCTACTTCTGGCGACAGCGGGTTTAATAGTTCAGCGGCCGCATTCGCCGGTGTTGTCAATATCAGCGCGTCTGCAATTAAGGTGCCGCCATCCGCCAATGTTAATTGATAGCCTTGTTCCGTGCGCATAATTTCTTGAATGCTTGTGTTCAAGCGCATATCAGCGCGCAATTGCAAAACTAAATTATCTACCAAATCTTGTGCGCCCCCTGCAAAGGAAACAAAACGCGGAGGTTTATGATTTTCCTTTTCTTTGCGTGCTGTCTTGATGCGAGCAAATGCAGCTTTGAATAGGCTGCCATACTCGGTCTCCATTTCTCGCATCAATGGTGCCGTTGTTAGAATGCTTTGCCGCTGTGGATCGCTGTTATAAATGCCACCTAAAATTGGCGCGATCAGTTTTTCCATAGCTTCGATCCCTAATCGCCTGCTGGAAAACGCTGCCAGTGATTCATCGCCATCGTCATCCTTTGGCGGAATCCACGGCTCAGCTAATAATCGTAATTTTCCGCCCCAGCTCATCAGGGATGAAAGGATAAATGCCATTGGGCTTAGCGGAACAGGATGCATCCGTCCGTCGTCGAGGACATACATGTGGCTAGTTTCACTACCTGGATCTGTTAGTTGATCCTGGATGCCCATTTCGTGGGCTAAATCCCACACTTCGGGCTTGCGGGTGATAAATGACTCCGGTCCGCCATCAATAATGATCCTGCCGCCCTCGGGACTGGTGACCGTTTTTGTATGGATCTTGCCGCCCCAGTGATTTGTCTTTTCAAGCACCGTTATTCGCAGATGTCCATTGGATTGTTTCTGCAGCTCCCAGGCCGCGCTTAATCCTGTAATACCGCCGCCAATCACAACTACATTTTTTTGTTCCATCATATCGTTTTTTCCGTGTCTAGAATGATTTCAGTTAAAGCCTCAATATGCAGATCCTGATCATTCAAGGCAGGAATATATTCAAAATCTCCGCCGCCGGCACCTTGAAATATCTCTTTGCCTTCGTTGGCAATTTCATCAAGCGTTTCAAGGCAGTCTGCGGCAAATCCCGGACACACTACCTTCAGGTTGGAGATGCCCTCACTGCCCCATTGGGTTAAGACTTTTTCCGTATAAGGTTGGGTCCAGGGTTCTGGTCCAAACCGAGATTGATAGGCTGCCTTCCAGCTTTCTGGTTCCAGATCTAGCTCCGCTGCCAACAATTGGGTGGTGCGTTGACATTGGTCTGCATATGGATCTCCTTTCTTTACATACCGTTCTGGAATTCCGTGAAAGGAAAATAATATTTTTTCAGATGGGGGTGATTTGCGTATTTGTGCTGCCAGAGCCCGGATATAGGCCGGATGATGGTGATAATCGCTGATGGTCTTCACCGGGGGAATCCATGCCCAGGTCTGCAGCTCGGAGAATACCGCATCAAATGTAGATGCTGTTGTGGCGCTGGAATATTGTGGAAATAGCGGTAGGATCAAGTACTGTTTTGCACCCTGATCGCGCAAGCTTCGCAGCCCGTTGGGGATCGATGGCTCTCCGTAACGCATACCCGTAGATACGAAAACCGGCCTGGTTAATTGACCAGAAACGGCAGCGGACAGTTTTTTCTCGAGGCTGAGACTGATGGTAAGCAATGGGGATCCATCAGCTGTCCAAACTCGTTCATATAGGCGCGCCGAGCGTCGTGGGCGCGTGTTGAGAATAACGCCATAAAGCAGCGGCAGCCAAAACCAGCGTGCATAATCAATCACCCGTTGGTCGGACAAGAATTGCGCTAAAAACCGGCGCACTGCCCGTGCTGTCGGGGCGGAAGGTGTGCCGGTATTGGCTAATAAGATACCTAGTGGTGCAGGTTTCGTTTGCATGGACAGCATTCTACCGAGACGGCACCAGGTTGCAAATGTAGGTTTGGTTAGTTTTAGGTTAGCTTCACTTAAGGTTTTTTGCAACAAAAAAGGACTGCCGCTTTGACAGCCCTTTTATAGGTAGGTTTTCCTTCGCATACCACTGTGCTCGGCATGCTTGCCTTTATTGCGATGATTAATTTGTTCTTCCGCCGCTCCACAGCGGGCGGCCTAACTCGTCGCGTAATGTGAAACTCTGACCGGTCTCATCCAGCGTGATGATCCCCACTGCGAACCCACCGCTGGCATCCCAATATCCTGTCAAGCTAACGACATCGCCATCTTCCAGGTAGAGACCCAACCCTTCGACAAATCCCAAGTCACCGAGTTGAGCAGGCAGGGTTTGACCATCATCATTGGTCAAGGTGAAATAAGGCGCCGCGTAATCGCTGACCGTTCCGTGGAAAGTGACCCACTCGACCAGGCCGTTTTGGGGATCAGCGTTCTCGCCGCCGCCTCGGTTTGCCCCGCGGTTGCCATTGCCACCTTTCCCATTGCCACGATTGCCGTTGCCTTGACTGTCAATGTCTTGGTTGCCGTTGCCTTGACTGTCAATACCTTGGTTGCCATTGCCTTGATTACCAGTGCCTTGGTAACCTTGTCCATCGTTCAACGCATCGTTTTGACCGCCGAAGAATTGGTTTTCAGAACCTAATCCACTAGCATCGGTCGGGGAAGTCCCCTCAAGGGTCTTCTCGGCTGCCGTCTCAGGGGCTGTTACTTCTAATGAAACTGCGGGAATGTTTTCACGCCCGGTCTCTGCTTTCTGAGTGACGACCGCATTATAGGCACTGGTGCCTGCTGCACCAACAATCACGGTGCTGAGTGTGGTAATTAATATTTTTTTAAACATAACAAACTCCAAATTTTGTTTTTTATAGTTTCGTTTTCCTAAGCATTCAGCATGAAGCTTAGTTGACCCCCAGTATAGGCATAACCTGTGAAAAAGTTGTGAAGAGCTTACGAATTATTTGTGAAAACCCAAAGTTCACAAGAAATTCACACCAAATTTATATTTCTTTCAAGTCTATTCCCTATAATCTTGCTCAATAAAAGAAACAGAAAATATGATAGGATATGTAGGAATTATCCCATTGCCAAGGAAAACATTATGAAATCATCTTTACCAGGTGAACAACCCCCTTCGATCTTTGATCGCATGCGTGAAACCCTCGCCCCGAGCGGTATCCCAGCCGATGACCGCGGTCGTATGCGCATGGTGATGAGCAGTATGATCTTGCACATTCACCCCAGCAAGGTAGCTGTGCGCACCCTTAAATTCACTTATAGCTGGGGTTTGGGTGGTCTCTCTGCATTGCTGCTGGTCGTATTGGTCAGTACCGGCATTTTGCTTGAAATGAACTACACACCCAATCCAGCACAGGCCTATTTGGATATCGTCAATCTCAACACCAATGTCTGGTTTGGCGGTTTTATCCGCAACTTGCATCATTGGAGCGGCAATTTGCTGGTGGTGGCAGCTGTGCTGCATTTGCTGCGGGTTTTCTTCACTGGAGCCCATCGCCCACCTCGCGAGTTGAACTGGTTGATTGGAATCGCCATGCTGCTGTTGATTTTAGGTGCCAATTTCACCGGTTACTTGCTGCCCTGGGACCAATTAGCCTTTTGGGCCATCACCGTGGGAACCAGCATAATCGACTATATCCCCCTGATAGGGCCTGCTCTCAGCCGTTTAGTCCTGGGTGGACCGGAAGTTGGGGCGGCTACCCTGTTAAACTTCTATACCTTGCATATCAGCATTATCCCGGTTACGGTGGTGATGTTGATGTCGTACCACTTTTGGCGGGTGCGCAAAGATGGCGGCTTATCGGTTCCCAAAGCTCCTGGTGAAACGCTGGATAAACGTCTTGAGAAAGTGACCACCATTCCCTTCCTGGTGCGTAAAGAACTGGCTTTTGCCGCTGCCTGGATAGCAATCATGGTTTTGATTGGTATGTTCATCCCCGCTCCATTGGAAGGTATTGCCAATCCCGAAGTCAGCCCCAATCCGGCAAAAGCCCCCTGGTATTTTATGGGCTTGCAGGAACTGCTGCTCCACTTCCATCCCGTGGTCGGAGCGGTGGTCATTCCTGGCCTGGCGCTGACAGCCTTGGCCTTGCTGCCGTTTTATGATCTCCGTGTGGGCAGTGTAGGAGTTTACTTCCGCTCCTGGCGCGGTCGTTACCTGACCTTGCTTTCGATGGGACTGGCTTTGCTGGTCACACCTGTTTGGGTATTAGTTGATGAATTCCTGATTCACTGGGGTGATTGGCTTCCCAACTGGCCGACATGGCTTTCCAATGGTTTGATCCCGCTGGCAGTCGTCGCCCTGGGATTGGTCATGCTCGATGAACTGATTAAAAAGATGGTCCACGCCAGCTTGGAAGAACGTGTCCTGGTCCTATTTGTTTTTTTGTTTACAGCATTAATAGTATTGACAGTGATTGGTGTCTTCTTCCGCGGGCCAGGTATGGAACTCTTCTGGCCTTGGAACATGCCGGTTCACTAGATTGCGGAGTACCTTATGTCTACAAAAAATAATGAAGAAAAATTAACTCGACGCAGCTTTCTAAAAACCCTTTGGGGTGTGATTGGCGGCGTTGCAGCACTTGAATTTGGCGGTGTTACGTTAGCTTATATGCAGCCCCGCTTGGCGGAAGGCGATTTTGGCGGCATCATTGAGGTTGGGTCCGTGGATACTTTCCCCTCTGGTTCAGTCACGCATATTCCCAATGGTCGTTTTTACCTCTCACGATTAGCTGACGGTGGCTTTTTGGCGATCTACCAGCGCTGCACCCACTTGGGATGCAGTGTTCCCTGGGACCAAACGGCGGAGCAATTTATTTGCCCTTGCCATAATTCACAATTTACATCCGATGGTGAGCTGCTCAATCCACCCGCGCCGCGTCCTCTCGATATTTTCCCCGTTATCATCGAAGATGGCATTGTTATGGTAGATACCAGTCAACCCATGCAGCGAGCCAGTTTCGAACCATCACAATTGGTTTACGCTTAAGGCTTGGGAGAGAACGATGAATTCACGTAAACTGGAATATTTGATTGGAATTGTATCCACCCTGATCATCACGACTGGGATCATGCTTTACGCGCTCAACGAACCTGTCCGTCTTGAAAATGCGCAGGCGATGCAGTTGAGTTCCGACCTTGACGAGGCTATGACGCTTTATGGAGAAAATTGTGCGGTCTGTCACGGCCTCGCGGGTGAGGGTATTGGCGCTATGCCGCCTCTTGATAATGTTAGCCTCAGTGAAATGGACACCCAAACTTTATTTAAGATCATTTCTCGCGGTTTATATGGTACCGCCATGCCGGCCTGGAATAAAGAAGATGGTGGTCCATTGGGCGATTATCAGGTCAGTGAGATGGTGAAATTGATTCAATACGGTGATTGGGCGGCCACGCAGGACCGGGTAGTTAATTTGGGGTTGGCTCCATTAATCCCCTTTTCCGCGGAGCCAGATACTGAAGTCTTGGCTGGTCTGGCGGAGATGCCCGGCGGCGATATACTAGCCCAGGGTATTACCATTTATGCTCAGCAGTGTGTTGCTTGTCATGGTGAGGATGGGTTGGGTACCAGCCTGGCTCCGCCATTAAATGATCCAGCTATACGAGAAATGAGTCTGGATGAGTTGGATCGCATTATTCGGGTCGGTGTCTCGGGAACGCTGATGGCCGGTTGGGGGAGTGCTCTCAGTGAAGATGAGATCTCGGCCGCATTAACCCTGCTCACGGATTGGGATCAAGTGCCTGCTGGTGCTATCCCGGCCCCCGAAGTCAATATCCCTGTCACGGAAGAATCAATCGCGCTGGGTGGGGATATGTTTGCAAACAATTGCTCTCAGTGTCATGGGCCTGAGGGGCAGGGCACCCAACGGGCACCTTCCTTGAATGTTAAAGGCTATTTAGCTGATACCAGCGATGGCGCCTTAGAGCAAATCATTTCCTTAGGTGTTCCCGGCACGGCCATGCCAGCCTGGGGTGACCGGATGACCGAAGCAGAAATCCAGGCTATTGTTGGTTTTATTCGTGCCTGGGAACCGACTGCCCCTGAAGTGGCGGAGCCAGCTCGTACAGGTGGCGGCGGCCCCTGGTGGCAAACGGAAGATGGTACCGGCCGCCCTCCTGGTCAAGGCGGTGGCGGTGGCGGTGGTGGTGGAGGTGGTGGACATGGTGGTCTTCCCGCTGATGCCGGGCCACCGGACACAACTGATGGTACTCATACAGAACCTGTCGCTGGCACGGATAGCCAGGGTACCGGTGGCCCACCTGCCGATGCTGGACCTCCAGACACCACTGGAAGTGGAGAAGAGCCTGCTGACGGGCAGGGCGGACCCCCTGATTGGGCTGGCCAGGGTACTGAACAGGGTGACAGCCATGAAGATGGCGGTACACCTCCTTGGATGCAGCCCGAAGAGTCCCCAAGTTGGTATGAAACCATGGATATTCGAGCTTGGACGCTGGTCTTTGGCGGTGCAATCTTAGCTTTGGCATTGGTCAGCGCAGCTTTCTTCGGCCTCGCACGCATGCCCCGCCCTGAAGTAGATGAGACCGAACCAGCGGAATAAGAACTACCTTTTTAAAAAGGATCCCTTGAAGCTCGTTTTTATCGGAAATCGGGCTTCTATTTAAAAAATGCTCTACCCGTATCTACAGCATGGCTTTTCCGTCATAATGAATAGAAAATTAACTTCGTGAAATCTGAAAATCACTTATTACGCGGCGCTCGCCGTTTAGATTTAGAGACTTTGGCTGAAATTTATGATCAATACAGCCCAGGTCTTTATCGCTATGCGATGCGATTGTTGGGTGATGCGCCGCTGGCTGAAGATTGTGTCTCTGAGACCTTTAGTCGATTTTTACGTGCTCTCCATGCCGGCGGCGGTCCAAAAGAATATTTACAAGCCTATCTCTATCGCGTGGCGCATAATTGGATTAGTGATCATTACCGCCGCAATAAAGTGCCCTTAACGCTGTTAGATGAGGCTGCTGCTGTTGATGATGGCACCGATACGCTCCAGGCAGTGGAAATCTCCTTGGAGCAAGATCGCGTCCGAACAGCATTAAGATTATTGACCCCTGACCAGCGCCAGGTAATTGTACTGAAATTTTTAGAAGGTTGGACCAACAACGAAGTTGCCGAAGCGATGAAGAAAACCGAAGGATCAGTCAAATCATTACAGCATCGTGCCTTAGCAAGTTTAAAACGCATTCTTCTATCTGAGAGTAAATAGTATGAACGATAAACAATCCTTAGACCCTCGCTTGCGAGCTAAATTGAAATCATTGGAGACGCTGCCTGAGCGTGATCCCCAGGTGGTTGAAGATGGGCGCGCAAAATTCCTGTCTCAGGCACAATCTCTTGCAGCACCCGTATCTGTTGCGGGTGATCGGCGTCATAATACATGGATGAAATCAAAATTTACCAAAAAGGAGTCCCGATCCATGTTAACTACTTTAGCATCTTTATTAATTGCCCTTACCTTGGCTTTTGGCGGCGCTGGCGCAACCGTCTATGCCTCGCAGGACAGCCTGCCCAATGATTTTTTATACCCGGTCAAAATTATTTCAGAAGACTTGCAATTAGCTTTAATTAATGATGACTATGATGAATTTACTATGCTGCATTCATTTACACAGCGACGTTGGGGTGAAGTCAACGCTTTGCTGAACCAGGGAGAAGTTGTCCCACCGGAAACGTTAACTCGTTTAGAATATCAAATTGCCTCAATGTTCTCACTGGCCGCTGGATTGGAAGACGCTGAAATGGAGGGTGCTTTGAAGCAAATTCAGACCATGCTTCAGCAGGGTGAAAAAGCCCTCACGAGGGCTGGGCAGCAAGACCAAATTCTAGATCAGAGTGGGGTTATGGAGGGTGCAACCGAAATGCTTCATCACCAACACCGGGTTGTTGAAAACGCACTGGAAGATCAAAATGCTTTTCGCGAGCGTTTTGATAGCGCCGGTAATCACCCTGGGGAATATCCTGAAAAAACCCCAGGCGCTGGTAACGAAAACGGAGCCCAGCAGGGTAATGGACAGCAGGATGATGGAATTTGTTATGATCTTGATGCTGAAGATGTGTTAACGTTATGTGTATGTGAAGGAGATCCAGATAGGATTCCTGATCCAGATGACGAATTGTGCATCCTAGTTCCCATCATGGATAGTCCAGGCCCAGGTCCTGGTACCGGTGGTAGTGGTAGTAATGGTAGCGGTAATAAACCGTAATACCCCCAAATCACACATAATTCAAAGGTCTATCGTGCAGTCTTGGCGATAGACCTTTTTTGTTGGATTGTATTTCGCAGCTTACAACCTCTTTCCTTCCTTATTTTAGGGTGGAAAATGTATATAAATTCTTCATCGGTTGTTCACAGCCTGCACATATTTTTTGTTTACACTATCTCCAACTTCGATCTTCTGTTCGAAGGGAGTGTAACTAAACCTTAAATAGATTCTGATCAAATAAGGAGATTAGAAATGAAGAAAACAATTTTTATAACTGCAGTGCTATTAGGTGTTGTGATTTTGTCGCTCTCGACCGTTAGCCCGGTTTTAGCCCAAGGCGGCTCTGGAAATGGAAACGCTGCTGGTAATGTTGACAGCACTGGCAATGGCCAGCATGGTGATCTGGGAACAGGCACCGGCATCCCCATGGAGCAAAATATCAATCTGGATGGCATCCTCGCTGACTTGATTCACGAGAATTTAGCCACCGCCCTGGGAATCGCCCCTGAAGATTTATCCGCCCGTTTGGATGACGGAGAAACAATCTCTTCCATCGCCTTAAGCTTGGGATTTGACTCCTCAGCCATTAGCGATATCTTGGTAACTGCCCGCGCAGATGCATTGGCTCAGGCCGTGCTTGATGGAACCCTGACGCAGGAGCAGGCTGATTGGTTAGCCTCCCGCGGCACCGATGCACCGGCTCTAGGCATTGGCGATGGTACCTGCGATGGTGATTGTACGCCTGATGGCACCAATCAAAAAACCATGACCAAGTTCAACCAGCGAAAAAGCTTTGGCAAATAAACATTAAATGATTTAAATATAAAGACGAGATTGAAAACTTCAGTCTCGTCTTTTTTTGGCGTTTTCTTTATCTTATGCTTGGCGATGTCTGAATAATCCTTTGCGCATATTTCTTCCACAAAAGAGAGGTTTACCTTGTTTCATGGTTTACCCGATCATCATCATGCATTCTTTGTTTGCCATTTATCAATCAGCGTTCCTATCGCTAATAGCAGTACAGCAGGGACGATGAAGCGAACAAATATGAAGGAGACCAGAATTAATATGCCTGGCATTTTTTTACCTCTTCAAAAATTACTTTTATACTGTTACTTATAAGTGTACAAAAACCAGCTATTTGTGTCAATCAGGCATCAACGCCATTTCTGGATGGGATACTTTCCCTATAATGAGAAATTCCCAAATACGGTGGTTAGCGTACTTGGGGATTTCAAAGTTGATTAAAGAAAAATGATTACTTGGTAAAGGATCAGCTATCCTAATTTGAGCTCAAGCGTATCATCAACCGTACAGGTTTCCAGGCACTCCAGGCATTGCACACACTCCAGACTGCGCATATTCTCTGGGATAGGAGTAATATCTACCGGACAATCAGCCTCGCAGCGACCGCAACCAGTGCAGCTGTTTTTGTTAATCGCAACCCGCAGTGGGGCAAACTTGTTCGTGATTGCCAAAAATGCGCCCAGAGGGCAGAGATATTTGCACCAAAACCGTTTCACCAGCAGGGATGTGACGATGAAGGTGATTAAAACACTTACCAGCAGAGGTTCGCCCAATTCGAAACTGAAGAGTGCTCGCGCCGGACAAATTTCTCGCAGCGGTGGGTAGACTGCTTTTATACTGGCGGCAAGGGTGATCAACAAGACCAGGTATTTGAGATAGCGCGCCCACCGATCAACTTTCGGGGGTAGGTCCAGTGGGAATTTGGTTTTGCTCCGCTTACCTCGAATAACCCGTTCCCCGCCACCGCTCAAACGGCGGGCCCAACCCGCTAGCATATCTTGCAGCGTTCCGATTGGACACATCCACCCGCAGAAAGCGCGACCAGCTAGTAGAGATACGCCAATCACCCCGATCAGGATGGCAAAATTGAGCAGGTTGGTCGTCTTCATTGTGTGGCCGGCAGTGACATATACCCAGAAGGTCTCGATTCCGCCCATCGGGCAGAAAGCGTCGAAGGCGCCGCCTGTTGATTCTCGCCCCGGCATGATGTGGCGCAGACCCAATAGGTAAGTGGCGAAGAGGAACATATACTGGATGGTGCGCCGGACTTGTGTCAGTGTTTTGCGTTCTTTATGTTGTGTTTTTGCCATAGATAAAATTGGTTGTCTTATCCGAGCCCCTAGAGGGTAACCTCTAGGGGCTAACTGAGGAGATGCTGTAAACCGGTTTCAACCTAATGAACCGGTGTAAAGCCAAGAGCAAGAGCGACCACCGTGCAAACCACCAGGGTCGTGATGATAATTACCGGGTACTGGTATTTGTCCACTTTCATACAGATTTACCCATTACCTAATTGTTTGCTTTGCCACGCCTCAAGCATTTTCTTTGTGCCGGGCATCAGCATATAGATCAGCAGTGCTGAACTCATCACGGGTGCCACCAGGAACATGGAAAAACGCCCCTTGATGACCACATCGGTAACACCGACGGGGAAACCGCCAAACATCGACATGGCAGCGGCAAAAACACCCACCGGCAGCGTCCAGCTTTTACCCTTCAGCAGCGCGTAGATGAAGACAGCCCAGACTGCCGCGCCCCACCAATTGATCATCTGCGACATGCCGTACATTGCATTCGTGAACCCTTTAGTTTCGGTCTGGAAGCGGGAGATCGCGCCAACGCCGTCGATGAAGGTCAGCACATAAGCCAACCCGCTGACGAAGGCCAAGATGATGATCTTCTTATCCACCCCGCCGATGAAGAGCATCCCGAACCAGAGTACAAAGGCGATCAGGAAAACCCAGATCGTGGGGGTAGGTAAGCCAATGCTGGCAGGGGGAATCATCGGGAAGAAGCCAGCCAATAATTGTACGGTAGCGGCAACGGACCCAATCAGCCAGGCCCAATTGGCTTTGTTGATGAAACCATAGAGTACAGCAACCCAAAGGGCGCCTGCTGAGACACCCAGCCAACTCAGCAGTGCGAAAACGATTTGCACGGTGATGGCTTCATCAGGGCGTTCGCCAGCGATTTTTCCATCGATATTGACATTATAGATATTGGCCATGATGAAAAGCATCAACAATCCGGTCAGGATGCCGATCACAGAGAGAATTGCTCCAAGTTTGTGGTTGCCTTTAATATTTTGCATGGGGCACTCCTTGATAGATGCAGAATACGATCTGCAGCCTATCTCTGTTCGGGATAGGCTGCAGTTTGATTGAAATTTTTTCTAAGCTGCTTATTCTTGTTCAGCAGCCTCATCTGTGATCAGATGCTGTTTGAAGTAAGGCACCATGGTGAAGATCAGAACACCGATCGCGAGAAGAGAGCCGTAAAGATAATCCAGCGTTTTGGTGCGAATGAATTGTGTCGGGACGTTGATCATTAAAATGGTGATTGAGGGAATCACTGCCATCCACCAGCCTTTGCGTTTACCCACTGCCAGCAGTGGAATGGACATAAAGAGGAAGATCACTGCAACCCAATTCACTTCGCCGGCCCAGCGGAACAGCCACCAGGTAAAATCAGGATACATCGGGTATCCGGGGCGGGTTGCCATAGTGCGCTGAGCACCGATGCCAATTGTGAAAGCATGGGTGGAGAGCATGCCGATGAAGGTCAGCGCTGCGAATTGGGTCCACTTCTGGATTTTTGTGCCTTCTCGCAAGAAAATAAAAGCCCAGTAACCTGTCAACCCGATAAAGGCAATTACCAAGGGCAGGGGGAAGCCGGGAACCCAGCTGACATAGGGCAGGAACATGAAAAATCCGCCGATAGAGGGCATCGCGAAAAGAATCAATGCCAGAGGGAATGTCCACTCCGTACCTTTTTTGATCTCTTGTGAGATAACCACCAGGGCTGCGCCTGCGGCGAAAATTACCGCTTGCCAGACCGAGTAGAAAAAGTCGAATAGTTTAAGCCCGCTGGAGAAAGCCGGGAACCCATCTTCGATATGGGCGGTTAGATGAACCAAAACGCGCTCCAAAGATGTTTGTACCAGGAAGGGGATGAAATAGGCCATCACCAACCCGATCACAATTGCTGTGACCGACATGATATTGCGATTCTTTTCTGAAGTTGCTTGCATTTTGTGCCTCCTGATGAAAGGGTTCTTGAAGAACGAATAAAATGACACCGGAACTATTGTGAAGGATATCGCAATTTATATAGAAAAGCTTTGCGTTAACGCAAATGCTCTAAGAAAAAGAGACACAATTCATTGAATTGCGTCTCTTTTCATGCGTTATCTTAGTTCAGATGCAGGTTTTACTCATAGATTGTGACGGTGAAGAAACCATCCAAGCTGTCTGCCTTATCCAATACGAACATCGCTCGGTCATTCCAATATTGGATATAGTCTGCCGCTTCTTCAGCAGTGGCTTCGCCTGCAGCCATCTTCTTACCCATGGCCACACGTCCAGGTGTTGGGATTGGAAGAATTACGACCAGATTGAATTTCACACCCACTTTTTTGCCGGTGTCGAGGCGAGTGAAGATCCACTCTCTCATCGGTGGTAGTTGTTTGGTTGGCTCTTCCGAATAGACCATTTTATTTCGGCGTACGTAGAGATCATCGGTTTTCCCAAATTCTGCTCCAATAAAGCCCGTGTGGGGAGAAGCACCGGTGATAAAGGTGATCACATCGCCAAAGACACCAACAAACCACTCATCTTCCGCACCAGGGGCCTCCACGGCAATTTGACCGCGCACCGGAATTTCTCCGTCCGGATAAAGCACTTCAAGAGCCTTACGCGTAATGGTCCATGCTCCTGTTATGGCACCACACGAATGGCCGGCTACTTTTACAGCCTCCTCGTAGTAATAGGGAACCGGGACTTGTGATTGTCCAAAAATCCCAAAATAGGGATCGATCATCATCAACGGCGGGACTTCAGTAATATATTCTTGATCCCACGCGAAGTCATCTGCTGAAGTGATGGTAGATTCCGGTATAGCATCTGCAGTTGTAGCTGGAGCTTCTTTATAAACTGTTACGGTAAAGAAACCTTCCAGAGTATCTGCATTATCCAAAACAAAGGTTGCTCTCTCATTCCAGTATTGATAATAATCTGCAGTCTCTTCAGGTGTGGCTTCTCCCTTGACCATCTTAACACCCATGGCTTGACGTTCAGGTGTTGCTATCGGGGTAATCACAGCCAGATTGAATATCACACCCACGCTGGCGCCAGTATCGGTGCGTGTGAAAATCCATTCCATTTTTGGCGGCAGAGTTCCAGTTGGTTCTTCCGGGTAGACCATTTTATTTTGACGTACAAAGAGATCGTTTGTCTGCCCAAACTCTGCGCCAATGAATCCGGTCTTCGGAGATGCGCCAGTAATATAGGTAATTACCTCGCCAAAGACACCCACAAACCACTCGTCTTCAGCGCCGGGGGCTTCTACAGCAATTTGACCGCGCACAGGAATTTCTCCATCGGGATAAAGAACTTCAAGCGCCTTGCGGGTAATCGTCCATGCGCCCGTTACCGCGCCGCAGGAGTGACCGGCCAATTTGACCGCATTTTCATAAGTATAGGGAACGGCTACTTGTGATTGTCCGAAGATCTGGAAATACGGATCAATCATCATGATCGGCGGAACTTCAGTAATATAATCTTGGTCCCATGCGAAGTCATCTGCTGATGCAGCAGGGGTTTCTTCCTCTGGGTCGGGTTCCTCAGCCGCCGGCACTTCTTCGGCTGCTGGTACTTCTTCAGCTGCCGGCGCTTCCTCTGCCGCTGGTGCTTCTTCGACCGCAGGAGCTGCTTCGTCTGCTGGTGCTACCTCGGCTGCTGGCGCAGGGGCGCAGGCCGATAACACCATGCTGGCGATCATCAATATTGCAAAAACCAGATTGAACTTTTTCATCTTCTCTTCTCCTATGAAGAAATAAAATTAAGGGCCTTAGGAAACTTCCGCTTCTATCGCGGCAGCTCCCAGAGATCCAGATTTACTGATTTCTTCTTATAGGATAGTTAATATGTTTGTCTGTGTAATTGACTTTAGTTTATTATTTCACAATTAAAACGTAAAATAAAACTTGAGCATTTTCTATATACCCAAGATTTTATTTACGGATATTCTCAATTATTTTATTTATTCGCTGGAAGAAGCAATTTTCTGCAGTTTATCTTGGTTCAAGATTAGGATGGTTTCCCTCTTGAGTTCAATCAGATCATCTTCGACGAAGGCGCGAAAAGCCCGGTTGATCACTACGGGAACTGTGCCGATGCGCGCCGCAATTGCGGCCTGAGTGGCCCATTTTTTTCGATTGATCGTATCAGCGTCGGCTTCTTCGATCAAGAAGCGTGCCAGACGACTTTCAACCGAACGCAGCGATAGATCAGTGACCAGATTCATTGCGTAGAGCACACGATGAGCCAGGTTTTCAATAATGGATTTCGCCAGGGATGGATACTTGTCTACCAGGTTAAGTAATTCTTTCCGTTGGACGATCAGCACCTTTGAAGGTTCTAAAGCTTCCACCGTAACTACATTTACCCCTCCCGTGAGCACACCTACTTCATTGAATACCTCACCTGGTCCAACAAACCTGATAACTTGCTCTCTACCAGCAGAAGATATTTTGACGGCCCGCAGCCATCCGCTTTTGACGATGTACAGTCCCTTACACGGTTCGCCCTCCATGAATGTAAACTGTCCGGTTTCATAATCCTGTTGAACAGTGGCTGCAGAGACGTGTTTAAGGGCAGCTGAATCAAGATCTGAAAAATATGAAATCTTGGATAATAAATTGATGGTTTCTTCACTGCTCACAGCTATGTTCCTTTTACCAGACCGTTCATTATTACAAACCTTGGTTCTGAGCAAACGCTTGATACGGTAAGTATACCAAGATGTGTCCAGATACAAAAAAGGACTCACCGATAAGTGAATCCTTTCTGTTTTTTTCAGTTAGAGTGTTGATTAATTGTTTTTTACTCGCCCGTGATAAGGTTTTGCGTTTTGGGAAGGCAGAGAATGACAAGGAGAACAGTGCTCAATATCGGGGCAGGGAGGAACATGGAAAAGCGATGGACCTCAAAAACATTGTGAATGCCCATCGGATAACCTCCGATCATGGACATCACTGCGCCAAAAATTCCCACCGGTATGGCCCATGATTTCTTCTTTATCGCCGCAAAAATGAAGATTGCCCAGGCTGCCGCGCCCCACCAATTTACTTGCTGCGATACGATGTAGATACCATTCCAAAACGTATTTGGGTTTTGGGCAAAAGCCCCTGCTGCTTGGAAGGTGCTTTGGAATTTAGAGATCGGAGCCACACCGTCAATAAAGGTGAGCACATACGCCATCCCGGACGTAAATGTCAGGCCAATAACCTTTTTGTTTACATCGCCGATCATGAGCATGCCGAACCACATTACTGCCGCAAGCAGGAAAACCCACATCGTGGGAACAGGTAAGCCGCTGTCAGCGGCGGGAATCATCGGGAAGAATCCAGCTAAGAGCAGGACGGTTGCGGACACGGTTCCCCAGAACCAGGCCCAATCTTGTTTCTTGATGAATCCCCACAGAACAGCTGCAGAGAGCGCACCAGCGGCTGTTCCCAGCCACCCAAGCACTGCGTACACAAAACGTACTGTATTGCTTTCTTCCCACTGACCGGCATCGAAATGGGTGTGGATGACCGAATTATAAGTGTCAGAAATGAAATACAGAGTCATCACTCCTGCCAGGATGCCGATAACGGAAAGAAATGCGCCCAATCTGTAATTGTTTTTCATGTATTTTGATACTCCTACTAGTTGTTAAAGTGTTTGATACCTGAAATATAACATGACAAAATCTATAAAGATTTGCTTTAACGCAAACAAAAAAAGGAGCCGTTGTATTTAACGGCTCCTTTTTTACAAGACGATCTTGATTATGCGGCTTCATCATAAAGCGCAGATTTGAACGCTGGCAACAGTAATAGAACCACCAGAATGACACCCTGTGCGCCAGCCATCCAGTAAGTGGATGTGAAAATTGAAGCGGCCAGGGTCCCTTTTGGAGCCAGTGAGGCTACTAGTGGGCGTGCGTAGTGAGCGGGGAATGCGCCAAATACCATCATCAAGCCGGTTAGCAAGGCCATGTACCAACCGGATTCTTTGCGTTGCGCGAGTTTATAAATCGCAAGCCCAGCAAAAATCACCACCAGGAACATAATCGGCCCCGTTCGTCTCAGGACAGAATTTGCCGGTTCTAAAAGTGCGTTGGCGGGGCTTTTCAGGATCACGCGCAAGGCGTGGGGGAAAAGCATGAATCCCTGAGCACCGAGCATGCCCAAAAGGGTGAAGACCCAGAATGTGGCATTTTTGGTTTTCTTATCGTTTTCTTTTAGGAACAGCATTACCCAGAAGGCGATCAAACTCAAGAAGAAGGTGATATAAGCGGGGGGGAATTTCTTGAGATTTTCCAGCCAACCCAAGCCAATATAGCCGTTCACCATCGCAGGGATGGAGAGCAGCAGCATTGTCATGGACCAGGCCCATTTTTTACCTGCATAGAGCGCTGCTGAAATTGCGATCAATGCCAAACCGACCAACATTTCGATGCCGCTGTAGATTGAGCCGACATAGAAACGACTTAGGTGGCCAGCTGTAATAGCAGTTGCTTGTTTCGACTGCTTCAAGATCAAGGTGTCCATGGTCGTATCAAAGAATCCTGGAGCAATAAATACCAGGTAAAGCCCCACAAGAGCGGCAATTGCGGCCATCACACTAAGGGTTGAACTTTTGTTATCTTTCATAATTGCTTGCTTCCTTTCTCTTCTCTAGAGATAAAAAAATGATAGAATATTATTCTGTGACATTAGCGTAAAAACCCACCCCTCGGTGCATTTTGGTGCATTTGCTCAGGCCTTTGTGATCGCAATCTGGTCACTGTGTCACAAATAATATATTGAAACTCCCTAAATGTCCTTTCCTTTAGGTAAGAACTACATCGATTGATCGCGTGAAAATCATGGTAAATACGGAAATGCAGGATATAACGAAATTGATCCTCCAAAGTCCCGTTTTGAACAAACTCGGGGTTAAAGAGCAGGACCAATTAGCAAGTTCAGCACAGATAAAGGAATTTAAAAAAGGGGATTACATCGCTCATGGCGGCGATGTTTGGCCTTTTATCATGATTATTGGCTATGGTGAGATCAATGCTATGAAATTCTCATCGAGCGGGCGCAGTTTAGGGACGCTGCAGTTACCGGCCAATAAAGAATTTTGGAGTCCCTCATTATTTAGCGGAGATCCCTTACCCGCTTCCTTGGAAGTTTGGAAACCAAGCGCAGTTTATTTATGGCGTGGAGACCAGGTGCTCCCGTTTATTAAAGAAAACAAAGATGCATTATGGGCATTGAATTTAGAGCTGGCCCGGCGCCTTGTGCAAAGAAGCGAATTCATTGAAGAGATTGCGTTCTCTTCCATCGCGGGCAGGTTAGCACGATTGCTTTTAGACCAGCTTGCAGAAAATGCCGACCCTCAAGTAGACCGCAATATGAGCTTAGATGAAATGGGGTCCTTGATTGGTACAACTCCGGTGATGGTATGCAAACAAATATATCGTTTTGCGGAAGATGGATTGATCAACGTTAGCCGTACAGAATTTGAACTGACCAATCAGCCAGGGTTAGAAGAGATTGCTGATCTATAAGAAAAATTTGCCTATATAAAAAAGAGCCGCATCATTTTTGATGCGGCTCTTTTTTTATTAACTTTTATTTGAAATGAGATCTTATTCTTCGGATACGAACTGATTCTTGAAAAAGGGGATCAAAAGTACAATGACCAGAATCACACCCAGCGTCCCACCGAGGAAATAAACAGAGGTGAAGATGGATGGAGTTCCCGCACCGGCGACAGCTTTGCCCGGTGCAAAAGCGTCTGTCCCCGCCAGGGAGAAGGAGGCTTTAGGACGTGCAAAATGGACCGCATAAGCGGCAGCTGCCATCGCGGCACCAGAAAACATGCTTAACCACCAGCCGGCTTCCTTTTTCATGGCCAGATAGTATATGGCAAAGAAAAGCGTGATCAAGACCATCACCATGATTGGCTGCGAGAAGCGCAGAATACCAATAGCAGGATCGAGGATCGCTTCGGTTTTTCCACCCATATAAAGGCCGCGCAGACCGTGTTCAGAGAAGGCGAATGCCTGTGTGCCGATCATGCCAAGTAACGTCATCGGAACAAACATCCCCCACAGCTCTTTCCCTTTTTTCTCAAGGAGAATCAATGCCCAAAAAGCTGCCAGGCCAACGATGAATGCGGTGAAAGCAGGTGCATAAACTTTCTTGCGGATCATATAACCAGCAAAACTGCTCACATAGAAACTGCCGATAGGCATCGTTGCCAGGCTGACTAACGCGGTCGGGAAAGCCCAGCTTTTATTTTTCAAAAAGCCGTAAACCACAGCAGTGAGCAAAATAACACCCGCATAAACGGTAATCCCAAGCCAACCAAAGCTGACTGTGCTGCGTAGTGACGCAACCGGGTTCATCGGCGCGGTCGCGCCGTCAGTCATCCCTTTTAGAAACATATTGACGTTGGGGGTGACCAATCCAGGGTTGATGAAAAGCAAAAATAAGCCTACGGCCGCTGCAATAGCAGCCTGGATTTTTCGGTTTAGTGCATTCATGATTTCAATCTCCTTGATAATAAATTGGATGAATTATCATAATATTATGACATTTTTATGCTTGAATAACTTTATAAAAGGTTAAGTTCTCTAAATTAATAAAAAAAAAAAGAGACGGATCAGATTAGATCCGTCTCTTTTTTGTGGTACTTGAATTAAAACGATTCTTTTACCATTCGCCTTCTTCAATGAAGAATTTCTTGAATGGGGGAGCAATCAAGATGATGAACAGC